>DFNN01000123.1:0-3261 GCA_002376065.1 Caryophanales bacterium UBA3566 | reverse complement strand
TCACTATCTACAACACCGATAATTTTATGATCTTTTTCACCGTTATCAAGCATATCTAAATACCCAACAATTCTCGCATCAACATAACATCCAGGGAATGTTTTACTACTAGCTAAGACTAAAATATCAAGTGGATCATTGTCTTCAGCAAGTGTATGTTCGATGTATCCGTATTCAGCCGGATAAGTCATTGGTGAATATAGAACACGATCTAGTTTGATTCGATTTCGAACTTTATCAATTTCATATTTGTTTTTGGTCCCCATTGGGATTTCAATGATTGCTTCATAAATTTTCAACATATCACTACCTTCTTTCTACTTTCATTATTATAAACAATTTTTACGGTTTTTTCAATGTAAACTTTCTTTGTGTTTTCATTATGATGAAAACGAATGAAAACAAAATATTCGTGTTTACATTTTCTATGTGTTAAAATAATATAAAGTGGGAGGTGTTAAAAATGGAACAAGAATACACTGAAGAAATACTAGCGTTATTTGAAGAGATGAAAGACCCCTCTTTTAAGGAAACACTCCTAAGTTATCATCCTTATGAGCTAAGTGAAGCACTCTTACTTTTAAATGAAGAAGAGCGTCTTTTGCTATACAAACTATTAACTCCAGTTGAGATTAGTCCAATCATGGGGTATTTGGATGTTGATGATGTCTTAGAACTATTCAATGAAATGACTCCGAAATACATCGTTGGAATCATTCAACATCTAGATATTGATGATGCGGTTGACATCATGCAGGAATTGCCAGAAGAAGAACGTGCTGGTTATCTCAAATTGATGAACAAAGAACATCGTGATCAAATCAAAGATTTGTTTAAATACAAAGAGGATACTGCTGGGTCTATTATGACGACGAACTACGTTGAGATTGATGTCGAAGATTCCGTCGAGCAAGCAATGAAAAAACTCATAGCTCAGGCAGTAGAAGCAGAAACAATCGATACAATCTATATTGTCGATCAAAAAGATAAACTTGTGGGTGTTTTGGCTTTAAGAGAATTGATTTTAGCGAGAAAAGGTCAAAAAATTAAAGAATTAATGAATGAGCGTATTATTTGGGTTCATTCATCAACAGATCAAGAAGAAGTTGCCGAAGTCTTCAAAGATTATGACTTCACCAACGTACCAGTAGTCGATCATTTGGATCGAATGATTGGGATTATTACGATTGATGATATCGTCGATGTTATTGATGAGGAAGCCGCAGAAGATTACTCTTTATTCGCAGGGATTAGTGACGCAACGATTGATAGTGAAACTGAAACGATTTGGATGAGTTCGAAAAAACGTATTCCATGGTTGCTTGCATTATCCATTTTAGGATTTTTAACTTCTACAATCATTGCGCAATATGAAAGCACTGTATCTGCAGTGCCAACCATTGCCCTCTTTATGCCAATGATATTAGGGATGGCAGGGAATACAGGTACGCAAGCACTAGCGGTTACAGTAAGGGCTTTAAACAGTGGTGAATTTAACAATAAGAGTGTAATTATGAAACATTTACTAAGGGAATTTGGAACAGGGTTACTAAATGGTATATTCCTAGCGATTGCCTTGTTTGGAATCACATATGCATTCTTAAGTTTTACAAACAATCCAGACGCATTTAAAATTACTCAAGTCGTCAGTTTATCCATCTTTGTCGGATTAACAATTTCAACATTCGCAGGCGCATTTATTCCAATTATTATCAATTCTTTAAATATTGATCCAGCGATTGCAAGTGGTCCATTTGTGACTGTCATCAATGATATTTTGGGATTAACAATCTATTTCACCTTAGCGACTATTTTAATTATTAATACACTATAGCCAATCAATTGATTGGCTATTTTTTGTATATAAAAAAGGAGAATTTCTTCTCCTAAATGTGTTCTTGTAATGTTTCTATATCTGGCAAACTCTCTTTTTTCCCAAGCGTGTAAGAAATGACAGTCCCAGTGAGCACAAGCGCAAATCCTAAAAACCAAATAAGAAATGAACTATCTCTCACTTCACCAGGGTATTCACGTTCTAAATTGACTAAGATCGAAATCGGACTCGCAATTAATAAACCGGTAATGAAACCATAAATCAAAGTCTTATGACTTAACATCAATTTCTCAATCAGTTTCGCAATCAAAACAACACCAATGATGATACCAACACCTAAAATGAGAACGTTTAAGATAGTATCACTAAGCAAGTCAAGATTGATGGATAAGAATCCTTTGATAAAATCACTTGCCAAATTTAAAATATAATCATAGTAACCAAATATTAAGAAAATTAAAGACCCACTTACACCAGGAACAACCATTGATGCAGAACCAAGTGCACCAATAAAGAATAATCCAATGATAAAAATGATGCTCATTGTGTCTTGTGCATGATCAGTGACAGGAATAAATGTTAAAAGAAGTAATAAAAACATCCCTAGCAACATCCCAATTTTTGGGGATTGTTCTTTGGATAATAAATTTGCTCGTTCTTGTATTTTTGGAATTGATCCGAAAATCAATCCAACAAAGAATAAGATTGTGGGTACAGGATAATGATCTAATAATATCGTAATCGCAAAAACGGCAATTCCAATTCCTACAATCACACCAAGACCAATTGCCCACATTTCTTTGATGATTTTAATTGGCCGTTCAAAGAAATGACTAAACGCATAAATCAATTTTTCGTATAATCCAAAAATAACGGCCATTGTTCCACCACTAAATCCAGGAATAATGTTGGCGACGCCAATTGCGATGCCTTTAAAAAATTCAATCAAATACTTCATCTAGTCCATCACCCTTACGTTAACTTTTTGGTCATCAATACATGCGGAATATCAGCCTCATAAAAAATATCCCCTTCACTAACATAACCGAGTTTTTGATAAAAATCTTCTACTGGTTTTTGCGCATGTAATTTCAATATATCAATGCCTTTACTTTTCGCATATAACTCAACATAATCCATCAACGCACGTCCGATACCATGGTATCGGTATTCTTTTAATGTCGCAACACGTCCAACTTTGTTGTCTTTCAATCTTGCTGCCCCAACAGGCGCACCATCGATGTAACAGACAAATAAATCACAAAGGTGGTCATCACCCTCATATTCTATCGCATAGTCAATTTCTTGTTCGATAATAAACACTTGACCTCTAATATACAAATGATCCAGTATTTCTTTTTTTGTCTCAGCTAAACGTATATCCACTATATCACCTCAACGATAAAAACATATCCTATTGCCAAAAA
>DFNN01000152.1 GCA_002376065.1 Caryophanales bacterium UBA3566 | reverse complement strand
GAAAGTAATCCGAAGTGTTGAAATACCATCGAAATCTTGTTTCTTCTAAAATCTCTTAACTCTTCTTTTGTTAAATTAATGATGTTTTCACCATCAATTCTAATTTCTCCACCAGTAGGAATATTTAACAAGTTAAATGTTCTAATCAATGAGGATTTACCACTTCCACTTAACCCCACGATGACAAACATTTCTCCCTCTTTTACATCAAAATCCACATGTTTAACTCCAACATTGCATCCAGTTTTTTTACGAATGTCTTCATTTGAAGCTCCTTCATGCATCATCTCAATTGCTTTATCTCTATTTTTTCCTTTACCGAAGATTAATTCGACGTTATCTATTTCTATTTTGACTTTTCTTTTTTGTTTAGGCATCTTGACTCACCCCTTTATCAAATGTATTCGCGAATCCTTGTAAGAGTCTATCTAAAATAATCGCTAAAAATACAATTGCAAATCCTGCTTGGAATCCTCGACCAACTTCAAGTCTGTTGATTGATAGTAATACTTCTGCACCGATTCCATCTGCTCCAATCATTGATGAAATAACAACCATTGCCATTGCCATCATTGTTGTTTGATTTACACCTGTCATTATTGTTGCCAACGATTGTGGCAATTCAATTTTAAACAGCATTTGCTTTGGTGTTGAACCAAAACTTTTTCCTGCTTCGACTACTTCTTCATCAACACTTGAAATACCCAAATAAGTTAATCGAATAAGTGGTGGTATCGCATAAATTGTTGTTGCAAATACTGCCGGCACTCGTCCAAATCCGAACAGCATAACTGCTGGTATTAAATAGACAAAACTTGGCATTGTTTGCATCGCATCCAAAATTGGTTTCAACATAGCTTCTACACGTTTACTCTTTGCCATGATTATACCCATTGGTATACCCACGATAACGGATACAAATACACTAATGGTTACAATCGCTAATGTGTAAATCATCATTTGCCAAAGACCAAACATTCCAATTGCAAATAGCATTGCACCAAGTACAACACCCATTTTCCAAGTATATAACTTATATCCAGCATAGCCAACAGCGATAACCATTAACCACCATGGGAAATAATTAAATCCTGTTTCAACAATATTAAACATATTCGCTATAACTAAGGTAAGAAAATCAAATAACTCAGATAAATTACTTAATATCCAATCAAATATTTTATCTATCGGCTCTGTTATAGGTAAATACAGTGATTCTGGAAATATAAACATATTTTTCACTCCTTTTTACTGAAACAAAGCAACGCTAAAGAGCGTTGCCCGTCTCATTATTTTGTACTATTGTGCGTTTAAATAATCCATAATATTATCGTATGCTTCATCTGTAACCCATGGACTCCATAGATCTTCATTTTCTAGTAAGAACCATACCGCTGTCGCATCTGCTTCTACTCCATTGTTTTCCATATATGCAAGTGCTGCAGATGTAATTTCTGAAGATGTTTCATAATGTGTTAAGAATTCTGTGATTTCTGGGAATGATTCTTCAAACTCAGGGTTCACAACAACATTCACTTCAACAGAAGGGAATTCTCCAATACCTTCAGCAAAATCTTCAGGTGAATACTCTGTATCTTCTAACAATGTTAAATCATAATAACCTGTAACCCATGTAGGTTCCCAGTTATATCCAACCCAAGGTTCTTCATTTGCGATTGCACTTGCAAGTGTCGCATTTAACGTTGGTGTTGAGTTGATTGTTTTAAATACAAAGAATTCATCTAGCCCATAAGCTTCCATTTTATTATGCAACATCGCTGTAGCACTCCATCCTTCAGGTCCACCATAAATAATACCTTTGTCTCCACCTTCAGGATTTGGGAATAAATGTACATAGTCTTTTAAATCTTCTACAGTTTGTAAATCTGGATATTCTTCCGCTAAATAAGTAGGGATATATAAACCTTGTGTGTTGTCATCAAAGTTTGTTGATAACTCGACATATTCCCCAGCATCAAGATCATCTTGATATGAAGGAATATTATCACTCCATATTTCCATTGCTAAATCCATATCATTCGCTTTCAAACTTGATACCATAATAGCAGTATCTGCTAATACAACATCAACTTTTACACCGTATCCTTCTTCAATAATAATTTTTGCAACTTGGCTATGGAACGCATTTGATTGCCAGTTACCTTCACCAATTACAATTTGCTCTTCTGGTTCACATGCACTTATCGTAAATGCGATTGCTAGTGCAGCCACCAAGATCATTAGTTTTTTCATTAATTTCATTTTATTTCACTCCTTTTCGTTTTTACAACTCTTATGGTAACACAAGGTTGTCAGTTTTGCAAAAAATTCACATAACACCAAATAAAAAGGCTTTAACACCTAGATACAGTGATTTAAAGCCGTTATTATTTTAGCAAATCGGGATTTTTAATAAATGAAAGTGTTTTCTGTTTGACACTTTCTCCACCTGAAATGAATACTTCATCATTAAGAAGAAAATTAAATTTGCGCTTAATACCACTAATTATAGCGTCTTTTCGCACAACTCCGAAAATATTTCCTCCGACAATATGTTCAAATTCATCAATCGAAAAATCATCATATAAGAATGCGTCGTATTGTTTCACCTTAATACTAAAAGTATTGATCGGTAATACGCTCTTATGAACATCATTGTTTTTCTTTATTTGCTTAAACTGTGTTTGTAATGTTTTTTGTAATGTCATTGATTCTTTCAATAATAGATCAATTTCTTCAAAACGTTTTTCCGTTTCAACATTTTGATGATGCATTGCAATATACTTCACAGCTTCAGCTTTGCTTTTAACATAAGCACCACTTTGCTCCTTGATATCGACAACACCATTTTTTTCTAATATAGCCAATGCTTTTCTTACAGTTTCACTCGATACATTAAATTCTGAAGCGATGATACTTCTTCCTCGAATCTTTTGATTATGTGTTAATTCATTGTTCTTGATTTTGCATGCCAACTCGTATGCTATTTGTTCAAAAACAGGAACAGAATTTATTTTCATCATACCCACCTCTTCATAATTATATCACAGAAAAACACTAAAAAAGCAAGCAAAACATTCTATAAAAAAAGAACCAAGTATATACTTGGTTCAACTTAAATTTAGATTATGCCATTTCGCTTTGTGTTTTTTTAACAAAATCTTTCAATGCTTGTTCAGGAACAAATCCGACGTTTTGACCTAATACTTCTTCACCTTTATAAAAAAACAATGTTGGTACAGAAGAAACTTGATATTGATAAGCTTGTGGATGCTCATTAGCATCAGCGGCTATAAAAATTACATCTTTCATTTCTTCATCTTCTTTTCCTAATTTTTCAAAAATAGGTTTCAACATTTTACAAGGTGGACAAGTTGTAGTCGCAAATTTGATGACTGCTACTTTTCCTGGTTCTAGATAATCTTGCACTGTTTCGTTGTTTTTTAATTCGATAAACATATTATCGCCTCTTTTCTTTAGTTTCAAATATATTGTACAAGAATGCTTTCATTTTTTCAAATAGTTTGCTTACAAACAATAAGTTGTCTTCTTTTTTAGAATTATTTGATATAATGAATCGAGGAGTGATACTATGAGAAAGATTGCTGCGGAAATTAAAGCAAGATTAAATATAATTGATTTTTCAGAATTATGGCCTTCATTTCATGAATTCCCATTTGCGCTATATGATGATGAGAAAGCATTAATCAATGGTAAAGAAATCACAAAACCAAGTAATTTTTATGGTAATACTGCAATCACACACGAAGATCAGGTTTATGCAATATGGCATGTAGATGCTGATACATTTAAGATTGATTTAGATATTTTGACTTCAAAAATTGTTCATGAAATGTTTCATGCTTTTCAGCAAGAACAAGGGGAGCGACGCTTTCCTAATGAACTAAAAGGGTTAGATTATTCTTATGATTGTGTCAATTTATCAATGAAGTATTTAGAAAGTGTAAAAATTGAAAAACTGTGTAAGAATTTTTCAGAGAAAAACTTTAATGAGTTGCTTGTAAATATGAACTATAGAAAAGAAAATTATTCAACTGAGTTCCAGTATGAATCAAAAATCGAAACAGTGGAAGGGATGGCTCAGTTTGTCGAATTAATGACTTTAAAGCAATTAGATATTGAACATTATCGAAAAAAAATATTTAAAATGATTGAGTATATTAAAACGATTAAACATTATGGAAAAATTCGTTTTTTAAGTTATGATTTCGGGACATTATTGATGCTCATTATTAAAGAAAACGGATTGCCATTTGACTATGATTTGACATGTGAAAAAACAATTGCTGATCAACTTTTAGAATCACCATTCAATGGAAGCGGAAAGCCTTATTGTAAACTTGAGTTTAAGGAACTTATTCAAGATATCTATGCGACAAGAAAAAATATTGTAATGACAATTTTGGATAATCCTCACGATACGAAGATATTACAGCACACTTTATATGGGGTTGATCCTCTTAATACATTTGCATATGATCAATATATTTATTGTAAGGACTTTGCGGCGATCAAAGATGATCAGTTAACATGGTTACGTGGTGAGATGCTTTTTGAAACTGATAAAGACGGACAACTGATTAAGTTGTATTCAAAAAAATCGGCTATTTAAGCCGATTTTTTAATAACTGAATTTTGTTGTAATCGTTGATACAAAAGGGGAAGTATTTCTTTGGCATCTCCTACAATACCTAAATCAGCAACATCAAATATCGGTGCTTTTTCATCGGTATTGATGGCAATGATTAGTTCTGACTTATCCATTCCAGCTGTGTGTTGTATTGCACCACTGATGCCACATGCTAGATAGATTGTTGGTCGGATTGTTTTCCCGGTTTGACCTACTTGCATATTTTTGTATGCAATTCCTTGATCAACAACGGCTCTTGAAGCTCCTACTTCACCTTTTAATGATTTTGCGACATCATCTAACATATGAAAACATCCACTAACTCCTCGTCCACCTGATACAACGATTTTGGCTTTTGCGATGTCTTGGTGGTTGGTTGTTTTTTTGGTTTCATCAATCAATTGAATCTTTGTTTCATAAATTGCATTGATACTTATCTTAGTTGGTGTTTTTTCTTTTGGATTAAAGACTTCTTTCTCAAATACATTTGGTCTAACTGTGGCCATCTTAGGAGCGTGAGAATCACAGACGATGGTCGCATTAATGTTTCCACCAAAAGCTGGCCTTGTCATTAAAAACTGATGACTTTCTTGATCAAAACTTAAATGTGTTGCATCAGCAGTAAGGCCCGTTTTTACTTTCGCACTAACTCTTGGTGCCAAATCTCTTCCGATATTGGATCCACCAATCAAACAAATATCTGGGTGAGTTTGTTCAATTACTTCTGCGATTGCTTGTGCATATAAAATTGTTTGGTAATGGGAAAACTTTCTATCTTGCGCAAGTAATATTCGTTCTGCACCATATCGATATATTTTTTCGATGTTTTTTGCATGCTCACTCAAATATAGTGCGATGATATCTCCTGTTAAAGCAAATTCATTTTTCAATCTTCTTGCTTCACTCAATAGTTCTAGAGATACATCGTTTAGTTCCTCATTTGTTTCTTCAATGAAAATAAGGATATCTTTTCCATCAGTATAATTCATTGTGACCTCCTATAGATGTGGGTTTAATGCTTTAATAATCGCATCAACTGCATCTTCATTACTATATCTTTTTGGATCGGTTTTTTTTGGGACTACTTTTGTAAATGTACGTTTTACCTTGGTTGGTGAACCTTTTAGACCAATCGTCTTTTCATCTAGATGTAAATCAGTGAAAGTAACCATCTGAATTGCTTTTTTAAACCCTTTTACAACATTATGAACGTTCATGTATCTCGGTGTATTTGCATCACTTAACATCGTGATTAGCAATGGATATGGTGCGGATAATTTTTGCAGGGCATACTCAGATTCTTTTTCTAAAAGAATTGCATCATTGGTTGCTTCGATGATATTTTTTACGTACGTGATTTGTTCAATGTTTAATAATTCAGCGATTTGTGGTCCAACTTGTGCAGTGTCTCCATCAATTGCTTGACGACCTGCGATGATCAAATCATAATTCTTATCTGATAAATAGTTTGCGATGATGGTAGATGTTGCAAGGGTATCTGACCCTGCAAATTTACGATCACTGAGTAATACAGCATGATCGACTCCGTAGCCATACAATTCTCGCAACATTTCTGATGCTTTGGCTGGTCCCATTGTGATTGTTGTGATTGTTCCACCGAGTTTTTCTTTGATACGTAATGCTTCTTCTACTGCGGCTAAATCATCTGGATTGATGATGGTTTTTACACCATCACGAATGAGCGTTCCTGTTTCTTTATCTACTTGCATTTCACTGGTATCTGGTACTTGTTTTACCAACACATAAATATTCATCATATCATCCTTTACTTGAGTAAGTGAGTAGCAATAACCATTTTTTGCACTTCACTTGTTCCTTCATATATTTCGGTGATTTTTGCATCACGCATCATTCGTTCTACCGGATATTCTCTTGTATACCCATACCCACCAAATAGTTGCACAACTTTTGTGGTGACTTCCATAGCGACTTCTGCAGCAAATAGTTTTGCCATAGCACTTTCTTTTGAGAAAGGTAATTTTTTATCCTTTAATATAGCAGCTTGATAAACTAATGAAGTAGCTGCCTCTATTTTGGTTGCCAATTCTGCTAAGACAAATTGCGTATGTTGGAACTTTGAAAGAGTTTGATTAAATTGTTTTCGTTCTTTTGTGTAATGAATTGCTTCTTCTAACGCACCTTTAGCGATTCCCAGAGCTTGTGCAGCTACACCAATGCGTCCTCCATCAAGTGTTTTTAAGGCAATCATAAATCCTTTATCTTCTTTACCCAACATATTTTCTTTGGGTACCTTCACATGATCAAAGATTAACTCACATGTACTTGAACCTCGGATACCCATTTTTAATTCTTTTTTTCCTATCGAAAATCCAGGCATATCTTTTTCAATAATAAATGCGCTGATTCCTCTTGTACCTTTGCTTGGGGACGTCATTGCGAAAACAATATAAACATCAGCTTCACCTGCATTAGTAATAAATATTTTCGAACCAGTGATCTCATAATAATCACCATTACGTGCAGCAATCGTTTTTTGATTACCTGCATCGGTTCCTGCTTCTGGTTCGGTGATTGCGAACGCACCCAAATATGTTCCATCATTTAATTTCTTTAGATATTTTTCCTTTTGATATTCTGTTCCATACTCATAAATCGGTGTTGCACACAGAGAAGTATGCGCACTCAATATGATTCCTGTTGTAGCACACGCACTTGATAATTCAATCACTGCTAAAATATAAGATAAATAGTCTGCTTCTGCACCATTGTACTCATCAGGGAAGGGAATACCCATCATTGATAATTGTTTCATTTTCTTCACAGTTTCTCTTGGGAATCTTTCTTGTTCATCTATTTCTTTTGCGAGTGGTTTTACTTCTTTTACTGCAAACTCACGAAATAGTTTTTGTAACATTTTTTGTTCATCTGTTAGTAAGAAATCCATTTATATTCTCCTTTACACTTTCAAGATCGCAATACCTATTATAGACAATATAGCACCATTTTTTTACTTTGGTTTCAAAGGTGATTTCATCGTAGTAAATTGTGTCACAAATTTTCTAGTTATGAATGTTCGTTCAGTTTATGAATACTTTCTCATATACTGTTACTATACAACTTTACGAAGGGAATATCAAGTGATAAGGGAATATAAAAATTAAACAAAATTAACAAATTTAAGCAAATAAAAAGCCGTGAATGATTCACGGCTTTGCGTTATTATTTTAATTCATATTTTACGATAAGATTTTCATCAAGAACACGTAAAGTAAATGCGTTCATTGCGAAGAAATGCACCTCTTGTTTATCATGCATATCGTATCCGATTTCGTAATCTTGACCGATCGTTAACTCTAAATCTGGATGATTATATGGTAGCAATAATGCTCCTTTTAATACTTTTGAACGCACGACACTTCCACCAATTAAGTCTTCAACAATGTTCAGCAATAGTTTTGCACCATGTGGTTTAGCGAGTGCTTTATAAAAATCATCTCCGACTACTAAATTGTATCCACCTTTCGCAAATGCGTCTTGCAAAGTTAGTACACCTGAAGCGATTGCTTCTAATATAGCACTTGCATCATTGTTCACTTCAAAGGATGTCGCTGCTAATTGTGTTAATCCTTGAATATTTGCTTCTTTGTTTCCGTTATAAATTGTTTCTTCTTCATACAATGCAATTTCTTTCACAGCATCTTCAAGTGGTGATAACTCAACATCGGTTGCACCGCGTAATACATTATCAAGTTCCCATCTAGATAGTGCAAACTTGATTCTTGTTTCCAATAATGGTTTTACTTGATATAGTCCTGCAGTTACATCCTTTTTGGTATTGATAATATCGAGTTTACCAGTAGATACTGCATGTTTTTGTAGCCCTAATGGTCCGTTAACAAAGAGGACCTTTCTTGCAGATAATGTTGCTTTTATTACTTCATCAGCACGTTCTTCAATTTCTTCCCATGCATCAGTAGCAATCGGTGCTAAATTCTTTTTAAACAAATCCATTACTCTTATCCTCCTATATATATTTTTTATTCGTGATGCCCGATTTCGCCTTCTGTAAATAAATTTTCTTTCAATTCAGCGTCCAACTCAGGAATTCTTCTACGTAACCACTCTAAAGCCATGGCAGCGTGTTCTATTTCTTCATCACGATTATGTTTTAAGATTGTACGTAACGCATTATCTTTGGTCACATTCATTCGTTGATTATACCAATCTACAGCCTCTAGTTCTTCAATTAAACTGCGTAATGCTCTAGTTGTATCTTTCGTTTGTTCATCTAATAATTCTACAGGTTCATGATATTGATCCATTAATTACTCCTCCTTATTCTTCATTGATCCAATGCTCATTTTCGATGGTCTTGATTCGTTCTCATCTTCATGATGATGACCGATTTCACCTTCAGTAAATAAGTTTTCTTTCAACTCGGCGTCTAATTCAGGAATTCTTCTACGCAACCATTCTAAAGTCATTGCAGCATGTTCCATTTCTTCATCACGGTTATGTTTTAGAATACTACGCAATTCTGAATCATTTGTTGCATTCATACGTTGGTTATACCAGTCTACAGCTTCTAGTTCTTCAATTAAACTTCTAAATGCACGTACTTGATTACGTGTTTCTTCATCTAAAAGCTCAATTGGCTCATGATATTGATTCATTTAATACCCTCCTTTTATTTTTACTTATCACTAATTTAATTATAACATACTACTGATGAGTTTCAAATAATTGACACTCTTACAATAGGTCATGAAATAAGTAGGTAAACACACCCATTGCTTTGATGAGTAATACCTTTAAGGGCTTTTGTTCAATCATCATTGATGATTTATTTGTGATATAGTTTCCATCTTCATTTACTTGTAAAGAAATATCTAACTCGCTAGTTATATCATCGTGCAGTTGTTGATAAATATCTATTGATTTGATAATTAAGATACTTTCTGTGGATAAACTTGCACTTCGAGGATCAAGATTTAATGATCCCATCGCGACATATTCATCACCAATTAACCAAGTTTTTGAATGTCTTGTGCGGTCTGATTGAATTTCATATAATTGATGTTCTTGCGCTAGGTTGTTTCGTTCAAAAATATATCCTGAGGAAGCAAATAAATTCGGTGATGTTTCGATTGTGTTGGTGATAAAGGTTAGCTCAACATCATCTAAATCTAGAAATTGCTCTTCTAAATAGTCATTTAATACGATATATGGAGATTGAATTATTCCAGTTTGTTCCTGCAACAACAAGTCCAATAATGTATTCATCGCGAGTGGCTCTTTTTTCAATCGATTAATCGGATTATGGACAAATAATAAACCATCAACTGGTATTGCTTGCATCAACGCATCAGTATATATATTCTCTAATGAGTACGTTTCTTGATAATCTCGGTACTTTTGATTGAATGTTTTTAAGATTTCTATATCAACGTCCTTTTTTTGAATGTCTTTGGCAAAATCACTATCAATCAATTCTTCAAAATATCGGTTCATATCAGCTACAACTGTTTCATCAATCAAGAATATATCACGATCGTCAACGGCAATATCACCATTTGTAAAATATCGATCACCGATATTTCTTCCACCAATAATCGCTGTCATCTCATCAAAAATCATCAACTTATCGTGGAGTCTATTTTGTGTTTTATATGGCAATAAAAATACATTTGGCTCATAAGCTTTTAGTGTCGCACCATGACCAACAAGCAAACGATAATTGTCTTGTTGTAAGCTGGAATTCATGACACCATCAATAATAATATCTACTGTAACTCCTTGTTCAAGTCGTTCAATTAAAGCAGCTGTAATCAAGTTTGATGTAGCATCGTCTTTGAATTGATGGACTGCTATTTTAATCGATGATTCACTATGTTTGATCATCGATAATCTCACAGCCAAAGCTTTTTCGTTATCATTTAGCAATAATACTTTCGCATCATCTTTTGGTTCATCCAAATCAGATAAATTGAATGTTAGAACAGATTCTTGTTCAATGTCAAATAGATAGATAAAGGTTCCAAAGAAAAACTGATAAGAGAACAATAATAAAAACGCTAACCATATCTTTTTCATGTCAGTGGAAGGTAATGATGATTAATTTCTTCTTCTAATGCGATAAGGTGTTCTCTTTTGTGACAAGTAAATAATAGTATTTGTCGTTCTTCTTTGGCTAAAAGATGTAGCACATGACGCAATCTTGTTTGATCATAATTGACAAATGTATCATCCAATAAATATGGAAAACTTTGGTCATATAATACCTTACTTAAACCTAGTCGCATCGAAAAATAGATTTGGTCAATTGTTCCAGTACTAAAATCTTTTGCGATTAGTAACTGTTTTAAGTAATCGTCAACAATTTTTATATTGGTTTCTGGGTCAATTTTTAAGTCATAGTATTTTCCACCAGTTATTTCTTTCATCACATTTGAAATTGCTTGATTTAATGATGGTGCGAACTCGTATTGGATTTCTTTGGATAGTTCATCGATTATTTGATCCGCAAGTTCGTAAGCTTCTTTTTCTTTTTTTATCTCAGATAGATCATGTTCTGCTTTACTCAACATTGCCTTTAACGTGTACACATCTGTGTATGTTTCTTCGATGATTGATATTTCTTTTTCTAACTCATATATTTCAGATTCCTGCGTACGAAGTTGTTTTCGAAGGTTTGTTTGGCTTTCCTCTAAATCTTTGATTGATTCATTTTTTTGAAAATCTTCTAAATCGAAATGAATATCTTTTTCGAATTCTTCTAATACCAATCCATCTGTCAAATCAAACATACGGCTTGCAATCAGTTCGTTTTCTTTTTGCAATTGAAGCATCTCTTGTTTTACTTTAAGTGCCATTTTAAATTGTTCTGATGTTTCCATATTGTTTTGAATAAGAATCTCTTTATAGTTTTGTTCAAGTAAGTGAATTTGTTTGGTGATGTACTCTATTTCCTCATTATTCTTAGTTGTTTCTTTTTTTGTCTTCACATATTGTTCTTGCGCTTTTTGATGTCTCACAAATGTCTGCTCAAAGTTTTCTAATTCTTCTTTATTAGTCATAATCTCTAAATCAAGAAGAGCGCAATGTCTTGTAAATTCCTCTTCAATCTTTTGTGCATGTCTTTGATGTTTTTGTAGTTCTTTTGTCAAGTCATCTTTTTGTGCCTCTTTTGTTTCTTTTGCCTGTTGTTTTAATTCTTCTTTTCGGCGTAACTCTGACAACTGATGTACTTGTGTGACTTCGTGCTTTATTAAGCGTTCTTCTATCATATTTCCAAGTTCTTTTTGTTTTGCTTTTTCTTGTATTAATGATTCTTCAGCTTGCAAGAAAAGTTCCTTTGCTTGAGATAACTGAAGTTGATGTGTTTTTATTTTTGTTTGACGGTTTTTTTGTAAAAATATCCCAATGATTAATAAATATAAAAGATAGAAAACAACAGTGATTATAGGTGAAAATGTTTTTTCCTTTAGTTGTTCATATTTTTGTTTTTTTTGATAAAGATCTTGTTCTAAAATACCAATATCTAAAGCTTCTTTTTCTTCTTTTAAGCGTTCAACTTCCTGATGATCTTGAGTAATGTCTTGATTAATGTCAATTCCACTGATTTCAGTTTCTAACACATCGATATTATGTGATAGAGTCTCAATATCTTCTGCAATATTCTTGCGTGCGTAAAAGAGATCTCGAAACTGATAGATCGATTGTTGATAATTACTATATGTTGGGTGTTCTGATAATATTTCTTCATAAGATTTTAGTGCATTTTTCAACTCTTCATCAGTGTTTTGTAATTCAGCTTTCTTCTGTTGTTGATGTTTAAGTTCGTTTTTTATATGTTGAAGTTCTTCATACTTATCTTCAGATAAATTGAGTGTGGATTGATTGGTTTCAATTTTCATCTCATTGTTTTCTAACTGTTTCTTTAAGTTATTTGCTTTTTTGTATTGTTCTTTCTTTTTTGTATTATAGTATTGATGGATATCTTGGTTAATTTGTTCTAAGTCGTTTTTTGTTTCTTGAATTTCTTTTTGTTTATGATTTTTTTCACTGAACAATCGTTCGGATTGTTCGTATTTTTGTTTTGATAATTCTATTTTATTGTTCAGTTTTTCAACTGTCTCTATTGCTTTTGCATAGGGTTTCGTCTTTGCCTTTTCAGAACCAATTTCCGCAAGTGTTTTGTTCAATTCGTTGTGTACTTCTTTGATAGAGATAGATTCATCTTTTGTGGTCGTGATATTGTGAAGGCGTTCAATCAAAGCTTGCCCTAAATCTTTTTCTGTATTTCTTAAAAGTTGTGATGTCGAAATTGTATTGGCATATAACTTATAAGAAATCCCAATAAACTCAGAGATATCTGGTAATTTTATACTTGGATGTATGTTTAATTTATTGGTGAGATCTTCACCATTTTGAACATCATATAATTTAACATCTGCTTGTTTCTTATCAAAATTACGATCAATTCTATATGTTTTTTTATCTACGGTAATCATCATCGATCCCCGATAATCAGAAGCGTTTTTTGGTTGATACTTTTGGTGATCATCTGTGTAACTTCTCCTAGATTTGGTTGGATCTAAGAAACCAAATAACATTCCTTCTATAAATTTATGAATCGTTGTTTTACCTATTTCGTTGTCTCCCTCAAGAATATTTAATCCTTGTTCGAAGGATATTTCTTTTTGTTGGAATTTCCCAAAAGAGGTGAGTTCTAATTTATTGATAATCATAAGTCACCCTCCTTTTGTTTTAAGAGTGCTTCTAATCCAATAATAAATGCACGGTAAGTTGTTGAATCTGATAAATCTAGTTGTTGAAACTTCTCAATATATTTACCGATTATATGATCATTGTATTGTTTTTTTATCGCTTCAACATTGATATCAATTTTTGTCTCATCTAGGAGTTCTATGTAGAAAAACTCTGATGTGATTTGATGAAGTAAATCTTTGATATTTAAATTTAGACCTAGTTTCGTCGTGCCGATTAAAGAAACGCGAAACAGATTTTGATCTTTTCGGTGTTGTGGTGCGATTAATATGATTTTCTCTGTTATTGTAAACAATGTGTCTTCAGGTGTTACTTTGATTTTATGAACCTCAAACTCACGCTTGGAAAAAGGAACAAATTTTGCTTGGAATGTTTTGTTGTCAAAGGCAACTTCTACAAATCCGTGTGCACCACTTTCTTTAAACGATAGAGGCTCTAAAGAACCTGCATAGGCTATATTTTGTTTTAAAAAATCATGTTTATGGATATGACCTAAGGCGACATAATCAAACTCTTGAAATTGGTTGATATCAATTGGTAAATAATTCGTTTTTTTCGTGTAAGCATCACCATGAGCAATCAAGATGTTTAAGCGCTCTTTGTTTTTTGGTGTCACATTGCTTAAAGGGTTATCTTGATAATAATATTTACTCCAAGAATGTGCGTATATATCAAGATTGTATTTTTTAAAATAAAAACTCGAGAGTTCTTGATCAAAGATATGAACATTCTTTGAAAACTCTAGCTCATGCCAAAAAGATTGATTTTTTAAAGGGTCATGATTTCCCGTAATCATAAAAATATCTTTGTTTGTTTCTTTAAACATTTTTACAATTTCTTCTAGTTCTTGTTTTTTGACTTGTTCATGTTCAAACAAATCACCGGAAATAATGACAAAATCAATGTCTTCATTCTTCGCATAATGTAAGGCTCGAAAAAAGGTTTGTTTGATTTCAAATGCTCGTTTACTAGCCAAAGATTCTGAAAAAGATGCACTTTGAAATCCAAGTCCAATATGGACATCACTAAGATGAATAAATCGTATCATATTGTCCCTCCCACTTGTCTTTATTATAGCATTTTATAGCGTTGATTGTAAGAAACTTCTTTGCATTTATTCATTTAAACTACGTTGGCCTGTTCCCACTGTCTTAAACCCATTTTTATGATAGAACATATCTTCATCACTGATTAACTCATATTTTATTGTTGGGTGCTTTTGTTTTAAGAAATGGATCAATCTTGTTCCTATCTTATTTCTTCTATATTCTTTGGCAACAATGATCTCACCAATAAATGTAAGGTATAGTCCATCACTGATTGCCCTAATAAACCCAATCACTTTATCATTTTCTATTGCGACGTAGGTTAAACTTGCGTTTAATGATTCTTTATATGCAGTTTGGTGGGTATCAATAAATGATTGCCAAGCAGCTTCTTCTAACAAATCATAAATACTTTGATAATCGGCTTTTTGATAGCTTCGAATTTCCATCATCATACTCCCTTTACGATTTAGATAGTTTTAATTAAACGTAACTCAACTATATTGACTGAAAATTCTACTTAGGAGGTAATAATAGTGAAATACGTTTTAAATATAATAATAAAAAATACTGACCATTCTAAAAAAACAGCATTTAGCTGTTTTTTAGAATGGTTGAAAATTGTTGAATACCACCTTTAAATCCACTAGGATATTCACCTTGAATTAGTGGCAACACATAGTCGAAAAATTCTTGTGTCATTCCGTTTTGTTCTTTATTGATCATATGTTTTGGGACCACTCGCTCAACATTCGCAACATCTTTGAGTGGGTGTGATGTATATTCTATTTCATAATCTTTTTGATCTTTACGTTTCATTGTAATCATCACGTCACTCTCACCATCTAAGGCAACAGCCACACCACGTTTACCTACTTCGATTGCTTCAGTAACATCTGTCAAACTTTGAAGGTGTGCAGCACTTCTTTGTATTGTAGAAAGTTCAATTGAACGTGCTTTATATTTCATTTCACTGTCGATGATATTCGCAAGTTTTGGGGCAACTCCACCTAATTGGAAATGTCCAAAGGCATCTTTTAAAGCTGAACTTGAACTAATAAAGTCACCATCTTTATTCATAATTCCTTCACTCACAGCAACAAGACATTGTTCTTTTTCTTCATAAACACGTTGAACGTCTTGTTTAAATTGATCAATATCAAATGGGATTTCTGGTAAATAAATCAAATCTGGTCCATACCCAGATAAAGAAGCAATCGCACTTGATGCAGTTAACCATCCAGCGTGACGTCCCATAATCTCAACAATGGTAATCTTCCCTTTAGGATATGCAATCATGTCATAATGAATTTCCATGATTGTATTGGCAATATACTTAGCCGCACTTCCAAAACCTGGTGTATGATCAGTAAAAGGTAAGTCGTTGTCAATTGTTTTTGGTAATCCAACAAACTTAATATCATAGTCAACTTTTCTCATATATTCACTAATTTTATAACAAGTATCCATCGAGTCATTTCCACCGTTGTATAAAAAGTATCGGATATTGTATTTTTTAAAAATATATAAAAGTCTCACATAATCAGTTTCATCTTCTTTGGCGTTTGCTATTTTGTATCTTACACTCCCAAAAGCCGCTCCAGGCGTCTTCGGAAGTAGTTCAATTTGTTCTTCACTAAGTTTGTTGACATGAATTAGATCATCATTTAGTGCGCCCATAATACCGTGTCTCATTGCGTAAACTTCTTCAATTTCTTCACTAGCAAAAGCTGCCTTTATCACACCGTATGCGGTCGCATTAATCACCGTTGTCGGTCCTCCAGATTGGCCGTATAATAAATTTCCTTTCATCTTTCCACTCCTTTATTTTTTATAGTCCAAACTTACGGACTTCTTGTTTTGTTTGTTTACTCATTTTTTTCAATACACGCATCGATAATCTTGCATTAATATCCGTATGATACACTACAACAACTCCATTGGTTCGATCATAGACATAATAATAATGATTCAAGTAATTACGGTAAATCGTCATTCTACCTTTGAAATAGAGTTGTTCATATCCTAATCGAAAATTTAGTTTTTTTACTGGCAAAATCGTAATCAATAAAAACATTTGATTTTGCATTCTTCTATCTAAACTCATACCTAAAAATAATACCAAAAATGCCAACATCATCAACAAAGGATTAAACGAGTAGATACTGATATTATCTCCTTGATTTCCCATAATCAATAAACTAATCATTCCAAAGTAAATACTTGGAGTTAAGAAAAATGGGACAGTTAAAAAAACAATTAGTAATGTCGAATAAAGTAAATTAGAAAATAAAAAGATACTCGCGTTTGGAATAAAAGAAAACAAAAAGATTGCTACTACAATGATTTTTGCATAAATCGATGTATGTTTATAAATCGATTTATGAAAAATTTTGATGATTTGAAATAAATCTTTGATGTTTTTCGTAAAAAATATTTTTGTCGATTGAAATAACTGTTCCATTCTTGATACAAAACCACCAACTGAATAAGAACTTTGTAATATAGAGTACGTTAAAAAGATACATAAAAACAAGAATAAATTTAGAATTTCTCTTGTTTGAAAAGAATTATGAATAAACACCAATAACACCAAAGCAAAAATGGTCTTTAATAAAGCAATACTGCCGTGAAATACGTTTTGTGAGGTTATTTGATAACTATTGGTTGTTAGGAGTTTGATATGCATGATGCGCGCCAAATAATATAGCGCAAGTATAAACATCATAATCGGTAATAAAATGTTAAATGTGATTTGCATATGTCGCCTCCTTTAATAAATAGTAAATTGGATTGATTTTCTATCTAATTAGTGTGTTCCTTTCTTAAAGATTCGTTAAAATCTTTATCAAAAAAAACACTTATCTTCATTTTATCATATAATCATCATTTTCAAATGTAAGATGTGTCAAAAATTTTGTAATCTATCCAATCACTTTTGATTGAAAAAGAAGGTTTCTTTATTCTTAAGTAAAAGAAAAGCCAAAAATCCCAACATAAATATTCCCACAAAAATAATACCAATAGATTGATCAATGACATAAAAAACGCCAATCGCCATATTTGCGCTTGTATGCATATAAAGCGCTGTACTAGTTCTCTTGTCTGTCTTAAGATATAAAAACGTGATAAAGAACGTTAAGATAACGGTATACATGAAATAAATCAGAAAAGAAATGCTTGATTGCACTGTGCCTTCAATCAGAAATAAAGGAATATGCCACATTGCCCAAAGAGTTCCTAGTAGTAAACTCGCTTGAAACGCACTTCTGTTCTTTAACAAGCGAGGTAATAAAAACCCTCTCCAACCGATTTCTTCACCAAGAGGACCTCCTAAAACAAGAATATATAAAAACAATATCGGTAATTCAAATGGTCTTGATAACCATGGTAAATCATATGTAGTTCCGAAAAATATCGTTGTAATGATATAAGTAAGTGAAAAAATAACTGGCATCAAAATGAAAACAAGCGTTAGATATTTGGTATCACCTTTTAATAGAAACGTATTCTTTAGAATTTCTTTTAATTTTATTTTATCATACCTAATCAGGAAAAATAACCCAATGATGCTTGGCATAAATGTTCCAAAAATGACCATCAAAGCAGTTGGGATAAAAAAATCAATTATACCAAGTGAAGAGAGTACGGCAAAAGCCCAAATAAACCAAGTACTGATGAAAACTGTAATAATAAACTGGAATGTTAAGTTATTCTTCATTTATACCTCCATATAGCCTTATTATAAGCATTATACCATAAATAATCAGAGTTTTTTCTAAAAAAAAATAGGTAAAAGTAATCAAAACTTTACTTTTACCTAAAAAAAGAGCCCGAATATACGAAATGGGAAAAACAATGTGAATCCTGCAAATCCAAAAATAACTCTACTACCAAAACCAATCAATGCGCCAAGTCCAATATATTTAGCCACCAATGGCTTTTGTTCTTGCCAAAGCAAATATAATATGAGTCCTACCAATGGAAAAAAGAAACCAAGCACACCCCAAAGTAATTCATATTGATCTGGCATATCATTTACTGCATGGTTTGTTTGATATTCATCATAAACCTTTGTTCCACATATAGGGCACACTTTATAATCTTCTTCTAAGGGTTGCCCACATTTTCGACAATAATTTGCCATATTTACACCTCCTAATCAACTATTTTTTTGATCAACAAATGATCAATCCATAACCAATTATTTTTCACTGCTAGATAACCAAGTAACGATACTGAGGATGCGCCTATTGCATCTGCGACAAAATCCATCATTGTATCATAAAGCGCTGTTTGACCTATCAAGAGTTCCCCTGAACTAGTCGCATATTTTTGCATATTAAAATCAAAATGATAATCCCAAGCAAACTCATATATTTCCCACAAGACACCTACCATAAGCGCGAAACTAAAGGAAAATAATGCAATAAAGAGTGGATTCATCTTAATAATATCTTTTTTATTTAATAAACTAACAAGCGAAAAACTAATTGCCGCAAGCGCTCCTCCACTTACTATATGGAGCCACTTATCGAAATTCGCTACATGAAAGTGAAATCGTCTAAATTCTCCTAAAAAGACACCTGTAAAAATAAATAGGATAAAAATGACATGCATTGTACTAGGAATATCAAACTTCCACTTTCTTTCTAAAAATGATGGCAGCAATAAAACAATAATTGCTGCGAAACTAGAAACAGTCATTAACAGATAATCATTTCTTGTAAGCAACTCTCCATTTTGATTTGCTTCTACTGGAACATAGATTGCTCGCAATAACGCATAAACAAATGATCCCACCATTAGAATCATCACAGTTCCAAATATGATTTTCTCTGCTTTTGATGATTTCCCTCTTCTCTTAGTCATAAAACCACTCCCTTACTACAAATTACTATAGCTTATTTTGATTTATATAATCACGAACAAACGTCAATGGATCAATGTCCAAATCTTTTATAATAATATTACTAAAATGAGTTTTTCTAACATCATCATTTATTATTTCTAAATGTAATATGGTTTTATACAAAGACTCTTTGTATTTCGTAATTTGACCAAGTCTTTTAAATGATAAAGCTATATAGTAATAAAAATACTCCATCAAATATACTGTTCTTAATTCATTATTCTTAGAAATTCCATAATTACAAAACTCTATTGTTTTAGTATAGTTCTTTTTTCGTCCATAATATTTTGATAACCAAAACACTATTTGTAACATTGTAGCGGCATTATCACCAGAAATATGAAAATCACTATTTAAAAAGATCATTTCAAATCTGTTTAAAATATCTAAATGCTCCTCTTTGTCGCCATCTAATATATTTGCAAGTATAATCATTTCTGAATCCGTTAAAATCGAATTCTCCATTATTTTTGGATAATGAACTATTCTTTTTTGCTGCTCAATCATTTCCTCTTTAGTTATTTCTTTAATGAAGTATTTATAATTAGCTAAAGCACTTCTAAAAATCATTATCTGCTCATCATCCATAATTTGATCTTCAGTTATTTGTTCAAGAAATTTGTTAGATAACTCAATATTCCTATTCGCTACAGCGTTATAAAATGAATTTATTAATCTTCTTTCTCTATTTCTTTCCTCTTGAAATTCAAGTAACAATTTATTGGGAGGTATTCCCATTTTTGTTGCAATTTGTGCAATTACGCCAAAAGGGATCTCAACTTTACCATACAAATATCTTCGATATTGTCTTATTGAGATTATGCCGTTTAACATTTGTTCTTGTGAAATATTTCGCCCGTATCTAATTTTTTCTATGTAACTTACCAACGCTTGTGATTCCACGCTATCACTCCCCTAAAACATACATATTATATCACAAAAAGAGACATTTTGCTCAAAATAGTTTACTCTTTAAATGATATTATTTTTCTTTTGAAATGGTCATTTCTATATTATAATGAGGTCATATTGTATTAAGGAGTGAACGAATGATTAAAAATGATTGGTTAAAAGAAGAATATTTTGCGCATCGAGGGTATCATACGCTCAAAGAAAAGATCCCAGAGAATTCACTTCTAGCGTTTCAAAGAGCCATTGATTATGGTTATGCTATTGAATGTGATATACGTCTTACGAAGGACCATCAGGTGGTTGTATTTCATGATGCAAACCTTTATCGAATGTGTGGTGTGGATCAAATGATTGAACACTCATTATTTGATGAAATCAATGAGTATTGCTTACTTGATTCAAATGAGAAAATTCCTTTGTTGAAAGAATTGTTAAACCTAGTTAAGGGAAAAGTGCCTTTATTGATTGAGTTAAAAACAAATAAGAATGCGAAAACAATTTCTCGTGCTTTAGAAAAAGAGATGAAAAACTACTTTGGTCTTTATGCAATACAATCATTCGACCCTGGTGTTATTTTGTGGTATAAGCGAAATCAACCAACAGTTTTAAGAGGACAAATTGCACAACTAGATAATGAAAAGAAAAATCGTTGGCTGATACGCTACATGGCAGATAGAATGATTTTGAATATTATTACAAAACCGCATTTCATTAATTACAAAATTTCAGATATGCCTCTAAAGATTCTTGATGTAATACATAAAAAAGGAATCCCAATATTGGCTTATACTGCCAAATCGCAAGAAGATTTTGACTTTGTTTTGAAGCATTATGATAATGCCATGTTTGAAGGATTTCATCCAAAAAAATAACCTACACTTTTTTTTAGAGTGTAGGTTTCTTTTTTATTTTGTAAACTTTAATAATTTTGCATTGATTGCGACAATCACTGTACTAAGTGACATAAATATCGCACCGATGGCTGGTGATATAATAATTCCTTGATTATAAAGAACACCTGCAGCTAATGGAATTGCGACAACATTATAAGCAGTTGCCCAAATAATATTTTGAATCATCTTATTATAGGTCTTTTCTCCAAATAAGGACAAATTGACTATTTCATTTGGGTTACTATTCACTAGAACAATATCTGCTGTTTCAACAGCGACATCAGTTCCAGATCCAACGGCAATACCAATATCTGCTTGTGCTAATGCAGGCGCATCATTTACACCATCACCTGTCATAGCGACAATTTCATTCATATCTTGTAATTCTTTAATTTTCTTTTGTTTCTCATCAGGCATTACTTCTGCGAAATATCCATCTAATCCTAATTCATTTGAGACTTCTTTTGCTGTCTCTTCGTTATCTCCAGTCAACATCCAGCATTCGACTCCTCGATTTTGTAAAGTTTTTATTGCATCATATGATTCTGGTCGGATTTTATCTGAGAGGCCAAATACCGCGATTACTTTATTGTCTAGTACCAAATATATATTGGTTGCTATCTTTGAAGTAGGACCATCATC
>DFNN01000143.1 GCA_002376065.1 Caryophanales bacterium UBA3566 | reverse complement strand
GTTGCACCATCATTTTTATTACTAGATGTTCCAGCAATATCCAAATGAATCCATTTGGTATCATCATCAATAAACTCTTCAATGAACGCAGCCGCAATACTCGCTCCTGCTAAGCGTCCCCCTTTATTTGATAAATCAGCAACTTTGCTTTTTAACTCATCATGAAATACTTTTGACACCGGCATTTGCCATAACAACTCTTTATTATCTTCTGCCACCTGTTTAAATGCATCATAAAATTCCTGATTATTTGTAAACGCTCCAGTATAATTTTGTCCTAAAGCAGCAACAATCGCTCCTGTTAAGGTTGCGACATCAATAATCTTTTTTGCCCCTTCTTTTTGAGCAAACCATACAGCATCAGCTAATGTTAATCTTCCTTCTGCATCTGTTGAAACAATCTCAATTGTTTTCCCATTTGCTGAATTAAGGATATCATCTGGAACAATTGCACCATCCCCAATTCGATTATCCGTTGCGGCAACAATACTCATTACATTTGCATTCAATCCTAATCTTGCGATTCCTTCAATAGCAGAGATTACTGCAGCTGCACCTGCCATATCAACTTTCATTCCCGGCATAGATTGTGGTGTTTTTAATGAGTACCCACCAGTGTCATACATGACACCTTTTCCAACCAATGCAGTTGGTTCATCTGTGTTGCCTTCTTTTTTATAACAAACCAAAATCAAGTACGGCTCATCTATACTACCTTTATTTACTCCTAAAAAAGCACCCATATTCATTTCTTCTATTGCTTGTTTTTCAATAATTTGAACTGTTACTCCTGGATATTTTTCCAATGTTTTTGCATAATCAGCCAAATCTTTTGCATTCATATGATTGTAAGGCGTGTTCACCAAATCTTTCGCCTTATTAATACTTTCACCGAAAATCACACCTTCTTCAATTTTGCTTTTTGCATCTTCACCATAAAAATATATCGTTGGTTTAGGGTCTGATTTTTTTGATTTGAACGTATCAATTTCATATCTTTTCGTCAACAATTTTTCAACTAATAAAGTTATTTTTTCTTGTTCTTTTGTAGAAAAAGAATCTGTTAAAATAATGAAATCATCTTTTAAGTCTGATACTTTCGATACTATTTTATCAAATGAATCATCTTGTAATAATTTCTCTTTACCAATAATATGAATTCTTTTAGATAGTATTTTTCCTAGTGTGTAGACCGAAGTGAATTCTTCCCCTTTAAACCTATCTAATTGGTTTTCAAACAGCTCAAAAAGGTCTTTTGTAGCTTGATTTTCATTGGCAACTATAATCAAATCTTTTGCTTCTTTCTGTAAATCAATTGATGCTTGAATCTGTATCATATTCTCTCTCCTTTAAGTTTTTTTACCTCTATTTAATGACATCTACTTTCATATATGGTTGTAATACTTTAGGAACAATGATGGTTCCATCTTCTTGTTGGAAATTCTCTAAAATTGCAACAACGGTTCTTCCAACTGCCAAGCCTGATCCGTTCAAAGTATGTACATATTCTGGTTTTGATTTTGCATCTCGTTTGAATTTTATATTTGCTCTTCTTGCTTGATAATCTTCTGCATTTGAAATACTACCTATTTCTTTATACGCGTTGTATGAAGGTAACCATACTTCTATATCATATGTTTTTCGCATTGAAAAACCTAAATCCCCTGTACATAGATTGACAACTCGATAAGGTAATCCTAGTAACTCTAACACTTTCTCACTGTCTTTTAACATCAGTTCCAATTCTTTAGACGAATCTTCTGGTGCCGTAAATTTTATCAATTCTACTTTGTTAAATTGATGTTGTCGAATGATTCCTCTTGTATCTCTACCAGCGCTACCAGCTTCTTTACGAAAAGCCGTTGTAAATGCTGTGAATTTGATTGGTAGATCTTTCATATCTAATACTTCATCACGATAATAGTTAATTGTTGGAACTTCCGCTGTTGGATTCAAAAATAGTTCACGATCATCATCCACTTTAAAAGCATCATCCTCAAATTTAGGAAATTGTCCTGTACCAATCATTGATGCACGGTTAACAAGATATGGCGGCATAAACTCAGTATACCCATGTTCAATCGCATGCAAATCTAACATAAAGTTAAATAGTGCTCTTTCTAATCTTGCACCTAACCCTTTATATACCGTAAACCTACTTCCAGTAATTTTTGTAGCACGTTCAAAATCTAAAATATCTAATTTTGTTGCTAAATCCCAATGTGGAAGTGGTTCAAAATCAAATTTTGTTGGAGTCATATAGCGTTTGATTTCTTGATTATCTTCTTCGTCTTTTCCGATAGGAATATCTTCTGCAGGTAAATTAGGTGTAATCAACAACTGATATTTGATTTCTTCATCCAACATCTTTAGTTGTTCATCTAAGACTTTGATATCGTCACCAATAAACTGAATTTCTTTAAAAATTTCAGTTGGGTTTTTACGTTCTCGTTTATACAATCCAATTTTCTTACTTGCTTCATTTCGCTTTGCTTTTAATACTTCCACTTTTTTGATGATGATTCTACGTTCTTCATCCTTTTTTAATACTTCCTCTAAATAGGAGAAATCCCCACCTCTACGAGATAATAATTCAATATATCTTTCTTTTTGTTCTCGCAAATCTTTAATATCTAACATCTTTAAACCTCCTTTAAATTAAAAATACTCCGCCCTAACTAAAGGGCGAAGTATATCGCGGTACCACCTTATTTGAACATTGTTCATCTCATCGTCTTTAACGAAACGACCCGTAAGGTTTTGCCTTCACTCTGAGGTAGATTTCATAAGTTTATGTATTAGTTTCCACCAACCACTAATTCTCTATAAACAATATCTTATTACTTAGCCTCTTCTTTGTTTGCTTTATCTTATCAAATAACAAAGATATTGTCAATATACACTACGACTCTTCTATGTCATTAAATAATGAGTAAGGTTTTTCTTCATCCAACTCTGAATCTTCTTCATCGATAGACTCTTCCTCAACCAATTCCGTTAATGGAATTTGATTTTCATGTTTTAATATATTCTCTTCGTTTTTTATTTCTTCTACTATTTCTTCAAGAATTTCTTCCTCTTCTTGTTTTGGAACAATTGCGATTGTTGCGACTTTATGCCCTTCGTTAAGTTTGATCAAACGAACACCTTGTGTCGCTCGTTTTGACACGCTAATTTGGGCAATTGGTAGACGAATAATCGTACCTTTGGTCGTCGTAATAATTACATCTTCTTCTTCACTAACGCTACGTAATTTTGCAAGTGCACCATTTTTTTCAGTAATATTTAAGGTTTTCACACCTTTTCCACCACGTTTTTGTTGGCGGTATTCTTCAACATCAGTTCGTTTACCATATCCGTTTTCTGTTACAATCAAAATTTGGCTTTCGATTCCATCAACAATGGTGAATCCAACAACTTCTTCGTTTTCTGCAAGCAATATTCCACGAACACCACTAGCTGTACGTCCCATTGCTCTAACGTCATCTTCCGCAAAACGAATTGCCTTACCATTTGATGCCCCAATGATGATATCTCTTTCTCCGTTGGTTAAACGTACGTTCAGTAATTCATCATCTTCACGCAAAGTAATTGCTTTAATTCCAGATGTACGAATATTTTGGAAATCTTTTACTGGTGTTCTTTTAACAATTCCTTGTTTTGTAGCAAAGAATAAGAAATCTTCTCCTTCAAAATCATCAATTTTCGTAACCGCCGTCAATGTTTCATCTTTCGCTAAATCTAAAAGGTTGACAATTGGTACACCTTTTGAAACTCGTCCGAAGTTTGGTATTTTATATCCTTTAATCTTATAGACTCTTCCTTTGTTTGTAAAAAACAAAATATAATCATGGGTAGATGAATTGATGATATGTTCAACAACATCATCATCATTTGTTTTAATCCCTGTCACACCTTTTCCACCACGATTTTGCGATTTGTAAACTTCTGTTTTCATACGTTTACAATACCCACTAGAAGTAATTGTAATCATAATATCTTCAACTGGAATTAAGTCTTCATCTTCAATATCCAAATCTAAAGATAAACTAATTTCACTACGTCTAGGATCATTGTATTTATCTTTCATATCAAGTAACTGTTCTTTGATAATTTCTAATTTTCGATCTTCACTTGAAAGTGTGTATTCTAAATCAGCAATTGTCGAAATCAGTTCTTGTAATTCATTATCTATTTTTTCACGTTCTAATCCTGAAAGACGTTTTAAACGCATTTCAAGAATTGCTTTTGTTTGTTCACTCGATAAAGAAAAACGTGTCATCAATTGCTCTTCTGTATCATCATAAGAATTTCTAATCACTTCAATCACTTCGTCGATGTTATCTAAAGCAATCAATAATCCTTCTAAGATATGTGCACGTGATTTGGCTTTTTCTAGTTCAAATACTGTTTTTCTTGTTAAAACTTCAATTTGGTGAACAACATAATGTTCAATTGCTTCGATAATTCCAAGCACTTTTGGTTGGTTGTTCACAAGTGCAATCATATTAATCCCAAAAGATGTTTGTAATGGTGTGAACTTATATAAATTGTTCAATGTAACATCAGCGTTGACATCTTTTCTGAGTTCAATAACTACGCGAATTCCTTTTCTATTAGACTCATCACGTAAATCAGTAATTCCTTCAATCCTTTTTTCTTTTGCTAGTTCTGCGATTTTCTCAATCAATCTTGTTTTATTTACTTGATAAGGAATTTCAGTCACAATAATCTGCTTTTTCCCCGTTTTTGTTTCTTGTATTTCAGCTTTTGCACGAACTTTTATTGTTCCATTTCCTGTTTCATAAGCAGTCCTTAAATTGGTCATTCCCATGATGGTACCACCTGTTGGGAAATCAGGACCTTTTATATATTGCATCAATTCATCTACTGTAATTTCGTTGTTTTCCATATAAGCAAGTGTTCCATCAATCACCTCGCCAAGATTATGCGGAGGGATATTTGTTGCCATACCAACCGCAATCCCGTTTGCCCCATTAACAAGCAAGTTTGGATATTTCGCTGGTAAAACACTAGGTTCACTTTCAGATCCATCATAGTTGTCGACAAAATCAATCGTATTCTTTTTGATGTCAGCAAGCATTTCCATCGTCATTTTCATCATTTTTGCTTCGGTATAACGCATTGCCGCAGCTCCATCACCATCGATACTACCAAAGTTACCATGTCCATTAACTAGTGGATATCGATAACTAAAATCTTGTGCCATACGAACCATCGCATCATAAATCGAACTATCACCATGAGGGTGATATTTCCCCATAACGTCCCCGACAATACGGGCAGATTTTTTAAATGCCTTATCCGGATACACACCAAGTTCATCCATACCATACAAAATTCTTCTATGTACTGGTTTTAACCCATCTCTGACATCAGGTAATGCACGTGCCACAATAACACTCATCGCGTAACTTAAAAATGAATTTTTCATCTCCGTAGAGATGTTTATTTCTTTTACTTTATCATAATTAATATTGTATTCTTCCATCGTGTCCACTCCTAAACGTCCAGATTTTGAACATATTTAGCATTTTCTTGGATGAATTCACGTCTTGGTGCGACTTCATCACCCATAAGCATACCAAATACTTCATTGGCTTCAATAGCGTCTTCCATTGTAACTTGTAATAAAGTTCTTGTTTCAGGATCCATTGTTGTTTCCCATAACTGCTCTGGATTCATTTCCCCAAGACCTTTATATCTTTGCATTGATGAACGAGGTCCAAAATCTTTTAACAATTCTTCTAATCCTTCGTCTGTAAATGCATATTCTATTTTTTTCCCTTGTTGAACTTTGTATAGTGGTGGTTGTGCAATATATACATATCCTTTTTCAATCAGTGGTTTCAAATGTCTAAATAAGAACGTTAATAACAAGGTACGAATGTGTGCACCATCAACGTCCGCATCGGTCATAATGATGATTTTATGATAACGTGCTGTTTCAACATTAAATTCATCACCAATACCAGTACCAAATGCTTGAATCATTGAAAGAATTTCTTTGTTTCCTAATATTTTATCCAACCTTGATTTTTCCACGTTGAGCACTTTCCCACGCAATGGTAAAATTGCTTGAAACTCGGATTCTCGTCCTTGTTTCGCACTACCTCCGGCACTATCTCCCTCAACTATGTAAATTTCTGATTTTTTTGGATCCTTACTTCTACAATCTGCAAGTTTAGATGCAAATCCTAATCCATCTAAAGGTGATTTACGGCGTGTTGCTTCACGTGCTTTCTTCGCAGCTAACCTAGCTCTAGAAGCCATCAAAGCTTTTTCAATAATGATTCTCGCATCATTTGGATTTTCAAGTAAATATCGTTCCAATCCTTCACCTAAAATTGTTGATACAATTTTTCTCACTTCAGATGATCCCAATTTTGATTTCGTTTGTCCTTCAAATTGAGGGTCTGGATGTTTTACACTCAAAATACAAGTAAGACCTTCACGAGTATCTTCCCCTACAAGTGATTCATCTTTCTTGAATATATTCGTATTCTTACCATAATTATTTAGCACCCTTGTAAGCGTCATTCTAAATCCTTCTTCATGAGTACCACCTTCAATATTGTTGATATTGTTGGTAAAACTGAAGATATTTTGTGAATACGCATTGTTGTATTGCATCGCGACTTCGATGACGATGTCATCAATTTCACCTTCAATAAAAATAACTTCCTGATGTAATACTTCTGAAGAACGATTTAAAAATTGTACATACTCTTTAATTCCGCCTTCGTACATATAATCTTTATGTGTTTCCTCTTTCGATCTTAAATCGTTGATTTTAACATGAATTCCACGATTTAAAAACGCAAGTTGTTGGAATCTACTTCGTAATATTTCATAATCATAACGCGTCGTTTCTTTAAATATATTTTTATCCGCTTTAAAGGTTGTGATTGTTCCTCTTCTATCTGTTGGACCATGTTCAATCAAGCCTGTAACAGCGAATCCATATTCATAACGTTGACTATATTTTTGTCCCTCTTTATGAATCTCAACTTCCATCCATTCACTCAGTGCATTTACGACACTCGCTCCAACACCGTGCAAACCTCCAGATACTTTGTATGAATCATTGTCAAATTTACCCCCGGCATGCAACGTAGTTAAAATAGTCTCAACTGCAGGCTTTCCTGTTTTTGGATGTAAATCCACAGGAATTCCCCTACCGTCATCCTCTACGCGTACAACATCTTCTGGTAATAAATCTACTTTAATCATTGTAGCCATACCGACCATTGCTTCATCAATTGAGTTATCCACAATTTCCCATACTAGATGGTGTAGTCCTCTAGGTCCCGTGGTCCCAATATACATCCCTGGACGTTTTTTAACTGCCTCTAAACCTTCTAATATTTGAATGTTACTTGAATCATAATGTTGACTCATTTATGTCACTCTCCTTATTGTTCCATCTAGCACGACATATTTATGCACTTCATGCGTATATTTCTCCATTTGTTCATCGAGCTCTGTAGTCGTGATGAATGTTTGTGTTTTTTCACTAATATAATCAAACAACCCTTTTTGTCTTTCTTGATCTAACTCACTAAAAACATCATCTAAAAGTAATATAGGGTAACTTTTTGTATATTCATGGATAAAATCAACTAGTGCTAATTTAACCGCAAGTACAGCTGTTCTCAACTCTCCTTGTGATCCATGTGTTTTAATCGTGAAATCATCAATATAAAATTCAACGTCATCTCTATGAGCACCAAGACTTGTTGCCCCCGTAATCATATCATACTGATACTTACGCTGAAATTCTTCTTTATAATTGTCTTTTATACTTGGTAAATACTCAATCTTCAAACGATGTTTTGTTTTAGATAAATCTTGATAGTTTAACAAAGCAAAATCATTGATTTTACGAATAAACCTTTTTCTAATCGCAACAACTTGAATCAAATAATCAATCAGTTGATCTGTAATGATATCAAGCAACATCATATTTGGTTTCACATTTTTTTGCATACTCTTTAATAAATCGTTACGTTGCTTTAATACTTTTTTATAGTTTTGTAAATTGTACATATATTCCTTCGACATTTGTCCAATCTCTAAATCAAGAAATCTCCTTCTATTCTGCGGATTTCCCCTAATCAAATTGATGTCTTCTGGCGCAAACATGACAACGTTAATTAATCCCACATATTCACTTAATCGTTCTATCTCTATATTGTTGTATTTTGCTTTTTTACCGCTTTTTGACACCACGACCTCTAATTGTACCTTTTCATCTTTCAAATCACACTGTGCCTTAATTTTCGCGAATTCTGCATTAGATTGAATAACATCTACATCTTTCGTTGTCTTATGTGACTTCGTAAGACCAATCATATAGATGGCTTCTAAGATACTTGTTTTGCCTTGTGCATTTTTCCCCAGTAAAATATTGGTGTTTTTGGAAAAATCAATATTGAGTGATTGATAATTTCTAAATGTTGTCAATGCAATTTGATTAATCGTCGTTTTGGACAATGACAAACGCTCCTACATTTTGAATCAAAACTTCATCTTTCGGATATAGTTTTTTTCCACGTCTATTTTCCAACTCACCATTTACATTAATCTGGACAGTTTCTAAAATCATTTTTGTCTCTCCTCCTGAAGAAGACAAATTGATCCATTTTAGGAATTGTCCTAAGGTAATATATTCGGTTGTAATTTTTACTGGTTTCATTATTTCACTTTCTTTCATATATATAATTATTTAAGTATATTATAGTAACTATATTATATAATAATATCAGGACATTTACAACCTTTATCGAGCATAAAAAAAGCCTAAATTTAGATTTAGGCTCATTTTCATATTTGTTGGTGTTATTCTGTTCTAACAGGTAAAATTAATTGTAGCATATCCTCGTCGTATTCTCCGGTAATGATGAAAGGTCTAATCTCTCCGGTGAAATTCACAGTTACTTCTGAAGAATTAAAAACTTTTAACGCATCAAGGAAGTATTTTGAACTAAACGCTATCTTTAACAAAGTTCCCTCTAATTGATCAACTGGGTATACTTCTTCTAAAATTTTACCAATTTCTGGACTATTTGATGAAATTTCAACAATATTATCTTGGCGAAGTTCAAGTTTAACGATGGCATTATTTCCATCTCTACTAGATAATAAACTAGCTCTCTCTACAGCTGTTGTTAATGCTTCTTTATTAAATTTTACAACAATTGGAAACTCTGTAGGTACTAATTTTGAAGTCTCAGGATAATTACCTTCTAGTAATCTTGATTGGAATAATAAATTACCATATTTAAATAGTATTTTTGAATGATCAAAATGCAGTTCAACCATATCATTGTTATTTTCTAATACTTTAATCAATTCATCTAAACTTTTTCCAGGAATGATGATATTCATTGCTTCATAGCTTTCTTCTAATTTGATCTCTTTTTGACTTAGGCGATAACTGTCAGTAGCGATTGCACGAAGTTTTTTTCCATCAATTTTAAAATTAACACCTGTTAAAATTGGTCTGTTTTCAATTGATGATGTAGCAAAAGCCGTTTGACGAATCAATGATTTCAATGTACGCACATTGATTTTAATTGATTTCACTTTTTCAGAAAATTCCAATTCTGGATAATCATCTAGATCCATCATATTCAGCGTAATGTCAGAGCGGTCAGCTTCAATTCGCAACATGTTATCAGCAACCAAAGATAAATTCACTTTTAAACTATCCAACTTACGAATGATTTCAACAAAATATTTACCAGGTATTAAAATTGATCCTTCTTCTTCAACATCTAAACTTGCATCTTTAATATCCAAGCGAATAGCAATATCAGAGTTACTTGTAATCATCACTAAATGATCTTTGTAAACTTCTAATTTTATTCCTTGAAGAGCAGGGTTCGGTGTTTTATTTGATAATGCTTTTTGAGCAATAATCAAATGGTTAAGCAATATGTCTTTGTTGATATGAAAATTCATACAATCACCTCTAATTAAATTATTGTTTTTTATTTATTGTTATTAGTGTTTGTGGATATGTGGAAAATTTTTCTATCTAGTATATTATAACATAGTTGTGCCGTTTTTACGCTATATATTTTTAAAATTCTCCAGTTTTTATCCGCAATTTCTCCACATCTCTTTTTACATTTTTATCCATTTCGATTTCATTCGTTATTTTTTCGACTGAATGCATGACAGTAGAATGATCACGATTACTGAAAAATGAACCAATTTTCTTATAAGGAATATCGAATGTATTTTTAATCAAATACATCGCAACTTGTCTCGGAAAGGCATATTTTGTGGTTCTTTTTTTAGATATTAAATCACTGGTTGAAATACGATAATAATCACTCACCAAGCTTAATACATTATTGATTTTATTCTCGTTAAAAGAATTAGCATTTTGTCTTGGTTTTATTAAGTTTTCAAGCGCTATTTCAGCGTTTTTAACGGTAAAATCTAAATCAAAGGCAGTACAATAAAATAACACTCTTTTTAAAGCTCCTTCAAGTTCACGAACATTGTTATCAAAAACACTCGCAATGTATGAAATAACATCATCTGGAATCAAATCTGGGTTTGATGTTTCCGCCATCAATTTTTTTCTTAATATTTTTACACGGTGATCCAAATCAGGACGATTGATGTCGACTGTAACACCCCATTCAAAACGAGAGGTTAATCTCGACATAATATCCTTTAATTCATGAGCACTTCGATCACTTGTAATTACAATTTGTTTGTTTTTAGCATGTAACGTCTCAAATAATTTAAAGAATTCCAATTGCGTTTTTTCTTTTTTTGCTAAAAATTGAATATCATCAACCAATAAAACATCAACATCTCGATACTTATCATTGAATTCATCAAATCTTCTTTTACTAGCTAGACGAACATATTCTTCAACAAACTGGTCTGTTTTCACATAAAGAACCCTCTTATTGATATCTCCTTCTAAAATGTAATTACCAACGCACTGCATTAAATGGGTTTTTCCTAATCCAACGTCACCAAAAATAAACAAAGGATTGGCCACAACACCAGGTTGATCTGCAACTTTAATGGCACTAGTATAAGCCAATCTGTTTGAATTACCAACAACAAAACTATCAAAGTTGTAAGAGGCATTTAAATTGCCTTTTAAATATTTATCCTCAATTGCAATATTGCTTTGCGTTAAAGAATAATCTTTTTCATCTTGTAATTCTTTATTTGCTTGCTCCTCAGTCATAATTTTAAATTTATGTGTTTCTTCAACTTTCGATTCAAGATATCTGTTCAACTTACCCAAATAAAGTAACTCAATACGTTTTTTTACAAACTCACTAGGCGCAACTAAGTAAATATAATTGTTTGCCACTTTAAAAACAGTATTTACAGGTTCAAATATCTCTGTAAATACAACTTCATCTAAGTCGTCTTCTAAGTGATGTTTAATTTCTTGCCAAATTTTGTCAAATGAATCCATCGTGTCACCCTCTTTATTTATATCTAAAATATATCACAAAGAATAATGAAAAAAAACTAATTTTTATCCACTAAAAATGTGGAAAACTTTTTTCAACTCACTCTTCTCCACAAAGGGATTGAGGAATATAAACACCTCAACAAAAGGGTAGAAGGTGGTTATCCACATTTCCACAAAAGACCAATTCACATTGTCCACATTTCCACAATCATAAATGTTAAAAGCACACAAAATAGCCGTTTTTAGGTGTGGAAAACTTTTTAAAAATTACCATCAAAAATAAAAATTGATATAAGTATTGACAGAATTTAACGAAACCCTTATAATTGTTTTGCATGGTTTTTTACATATGTCATAGGAGGTGTTAAATCATGTCTAAAAGAACTTATCAACCAAATTCACGTAAAAGAGCTAAAAAACACGGTTTCTTCGCAAGAATGAAAACCACATCAGGACGCAGAATCCTGGCGAAAAGACGTCAAAGAGGACGCAAACGTTTAACATCATCAGTTTAAGCATCATCCAAAAACAAAACAAATTATATAAAAACCTGATCCCACCCGATAAAATATAATTGTTCTATATTTTTAGGTGGGATTTTTTATTTTTGGTGGTGAATTGATGAAAAAAGCGTATCGAGTTAAAAAGAGCAGTGAAATTGAAGCGATTATTCGTCATAAAAAAAGTGTAGGAAGCAAACACTTTGTTTTATATACGAAAAAAAACCATGGACAAAATCACTTTAGGTTTGCTGTAAGTGTATCTAAAAAATTTGGCAACGCTGTTGAACGCAACGTTGCAAAAAGACGTGTACGAGAAATAATTTCAAAACTCGACATTGATGATTGTTATGATGTTTTTGTGGTCATTAAAAATAATGCCAACACGATTTCTTTTGAAATGTTTCAAAAAGAAATAACATCACTAGCAATAAAACTTAAAATTATGAGGTGAGACAATGAAAAATGCAACAAGAATTCAATTGTTAATTTTTACAGGTTTGCTCGTACTTTTACTGAGTGGATGTAACTCTGCAGACATGTATTCTTCTCCAGTCGGTATTGAAGGTGGCGTAGGCTGGGTTCAATGGATTGTAGAAAAAATCGCAGACTTAACGTATTATATAAGTAATGCTGCAGGAGGACATTATTGGATTGGGTTAATTGCCGTAACATTGATTGTACGTACAGCAGGATGGCCAATTTATTCTAAAAGTAATGCCATGACAATGAATATGCAACAAGCACAACCTGAACTAGAAAAAGTAAAAGAAAAATATCAAGGACGTACAGATGAAGCTTCACAAAAGAAAATGCAAGCAGAAACGCTCGAAATATACCGTAAATATAAAATCAATCCTTTAGGATGTTTGTTACCTTTCTTACAAATGCCGATTTTTATTGCGATGTACCAAGTTGTTAGACGTATTCCTTTATCAGCTGGACAAGAAGTAGGAGCAAGAGATTATTCAGATTTGAACTTCTCGTTTTTATGGATTGATAATTTAGCCGATCCAGATCCTTTATATATTTTACCAATTTTAGTTGGGGTATTAATGTTCTTCTATCAAAAGTTCTCGATGAAAAAACCTGACTATTTACAAAATAAAAAATATGAAACACCACAAGCAGCTCAATCACAAAAAACGATGAAATATATGTCTTATTTTATGGTCATTATGCTTGTGAGTATCGCATTAACAAATGCGGGAATTGCACTATATTGGATAATTGGGAATGCTTACCAATTCGTACAAACATACGTGAATAGAAGAACCAATTTAAAACGTATGGATGAAATGAAAAAAGATCAAGTAATTGTTTAAAGAGGGTGTAAAAATATGAAAAGTATTGTATTTGATATCAAATCAATGAATGATGCACTAGATTATGCATCCAAAGAACTCAGAATTCAAAAAGACTTTATTGACATCAATGTATTAGAGAAAAAAGGTGTATTAGGTCTAATGAAATCATATAAAGTTGAAGCAACTATTAATGTTTATCCTGCTGATTTAGGGTATCAAACATTAAAAAAATTATTTCTTAATATGAACGTTGATGCTAAAATCGAAATGAAGCAACGTAAAGATAATCAGCTCATCTATACGATAGAAACTGATGAAAATCCTTTGTTAATTGGGAAAAATGGAAAAACATTAGAAGGAATCCAACTCTTTATTCGTAATTTAATCAATGCTTATACAGATCAACATATGATTGTATTAGTAGATATTGGTGGATACCGTGAAAATCGTAAAAAGCAATTAGAAATTTTGGCAACCAAAACAGCAAAAGAAGTAGCGCGTTCAAAAATCGCAGCGAAATTAGAACCAATGAACGCTTACGAAAGACGCATTGTTCATATGAAACTTTCTGACTGGAGAGATGTTTCGACTGTTTCAGAAGGAGAAGGGTCTTCAAGACACTTAGTAATTAAGCCTAAGAGGCGATAATATGAAATTAGTTGTTGGCCTTGGAAACCCTGGGAAAAAATATGCATTTACAAGACACAACATGGGATTTATGGCAATTGATGCATACACAAATGTCCATCAATTAACGATGACATTTGATAAAAAGTTTCAAGGGGAAATATTAAAACATCCCGATTACATATTATTAAAGCCACATACTTTCATGAACCTCTCAGGAGAAAGTGTGCACGCAGTGATGAGTTACTATAATATTGAATTAGATGACGTCCTCGTTATCTATGATGAGTTGGCCATCCCTTTTGGTACTATAAGAATTAGAGAAAAAGGGAGCGCTGGTGGGCATAATGGAATCAAATCAATTATCAGTCATGTTCAAACGCAAGAGTTTAAACGTGTAAGATTAGGGATTGATATACCTCACCCATCTTCTTCAAAAGATTTTGTCTTAAGCAAATTTCATAAACGAGATAAAGCACAAATCGAAGAGATTATCACGAAATCGATCAATATTATTGAAGACTTTATCGAAGGAAAACCATTCGAGAAAATAATGTCAACATACAATGGATAACGCAATTCTATATTGCGTTGTCTTTTTTATTTGCCTGGAATAGGACTTTGTGGTATGATTATCTTACATTTGCGGATACCCATATATATGGAGATTCGCCTTAAGTGCGTGGAGGAAAGTGATGAAAAAAATACTCGAGCATTTTCATAAACAACCTTTTTTTCAAAGAGTAGATCAAAATCTAGTGAGTAATCAGCACATGCGTTTTACGGATGTGCCTTTTGAATTACGTATATTGATAAGCCATTACATCGAACAATACACAAAAGAACCTTTGTTGATTGTCACACCAAACATTTATCAAGCACAAAAAGTATATGATGAGTTATCAAGATTCTTAGGAGATAATTTACTATTCTTTCCACAAGACGAATTTTTGACAACTGAGATGCTTGCGATGTCAAGAGAGTTTAAATTAGAACGAATTCACACAATTCAAAAAATCATCGAAATTAAACGACCAATTGTTGTTACAAATACCACAGGATATGTCAAAAAAATTCTACCAAAAAAAGCTTGGAAACAAGCGTCTATTTCACTTAAAAAAGATCAACTCATCAAACAAGATCTTTTGTTACAAAAATTGGTTTATCTTGGTTATGAACGAGTCGATGGAATTGAAGAACAAGGGCAATTTAGTTTAAGAGGAAGTATCTTTGATATTTACCCGCTAAACGAGGACCATCCTTTGCGTATTGATTTCTTTGATGATGAAATTGATTCTATTAGGACATTTGATTTAGAAACCCAACGCTCTAAAATTCATATTAATGAAGCAATTATTTATCCAATGTATGAACTTTTTTATTCGGATGAAGAATTTAGAGATATCAAAAATCAAGTAGAACAAAAAATCACGCAACTTTCCTTTGATGAAGAGACGGTTGAAAAGATAAAAGAGGAGTTATTGTTGCTTGAATATCATCAAGACCTCGATAAACTGGGAAGATACGCATCATTTTTATATGATAAACTTGAAACAATCACAGATTACCTTGGGAAACACAAAGTTCTGTATTTTGAGCTAGAGAAAATCAAAGATCATTATCATGGAGTCATTGAGGATATTAAAGATTGGTATGAAACATCAAATGATTATCCAAAACTTGGGTTTGACTTAGTTGCGGATATGAATATGATTTATCACTCACAAGAAATCACTTTTGAAGCTTTGAGTAGAACAACAAATCACAAACAGGAGTTTGTGATTCGATCAAAAGAGCCAATTCCTTATCAAAACAATCTTCATATGGCGATAAAAGATATCAAAAAACAAATTGATTATACAACAGTTATTGTAGCGTTTGAAAATGATAAAAAAAGAGCCAATTTTATTGAATTAATTGATCAAAAACTACCGTTCACAGTCATTGGACAAAGCGACCAAATTGAAGAAAACAAATTGAATCTCATGGTCGAAAAAGAAACGATTCCAATAGACTTTTTTGATGTAAATACAATTATCTTAAATGAGACTAGCTTATTTCACCAAAGAGAAACCAAAAAAGCGAAATACCGTTCAAGCTTAAAAGACACCAAAAAAATCACCTCGGTAGAGGAATTAAAAAAAGGGGATTATATTGTACACTACGAGTATGGTATAGGGCGATTTTTAGGAGTCGAAACAATGACAGTCGGTGAGTTAACAAATGACTATATTTATATTCAGTATAAAGGTGACGATGCACTTTATATTCCAGTAGAAAACATTCATCTCATTCAAAAATACGTGGCGAGTGAAGGATTAAAACCTAAACTACATAAATTGGGTAGTGGAGAATGGGCAAAAACAAAACAAAGAGTTCGAAAAAAAGTAAAAGATATAGCTGACAAACTGATTAAATTATACGCAGCTAGGGAAGAAGCTCAAGGCTTCGCTTATTCACAAGACACAGAACTACAAAGAGATTTTGAAGCAGAATTTCCTTATCAAGAAACAGAAGATCAACTTAAAGCAATTGAGGATGTCAAAAAAGATATGGAAGCGACCCAACCAATGGATCGTTTGCTTTGTGGCGATGTTGGGTATGGGAAAACCGAAGTTGCATTAAGGGCCGCATTTAAAGCAGTATTAGACAATAAACAAGTTGCCTATCTAGCCCCAACAACTGTTCTAGCAAGACAACATTACTACACATTTAAAGAGCGTCTTGACCATCATGGTATTAAGGTTGAGTTGCTCAATAGGTTTGTCACGCCAGCGCATCAAAAAAGAACGCTAAAAAGATTAAAAGAAGGTTCTGTTGATATTGTGATTGGAACGCACAGGCTATTATCAAAAGATGTAGGTTTTTTAGATTTAGGGTTATTAATCATCGATGAAGAACAACGCTTTGGCGTTGAACATAAAGAAATCATCAAGGAAATGCGTGTAAATGTGGACGTCTTATCCTTAAGTGCTACTCCAATTCCTAGAACTCTTCAAATGGCAATTATGGGTGTAAAAAGTATGAGTTTACTGGAAACACCACCAAAAAATAGATATCCGATACAAACATACGTCCTTGAAAGAAAAGATGCGATTATAAGGGATGCAATCGAGCGAGAACTTTCACGCAACGGACAAACCTTTTACCTTTACAATCGAGTAGAGGATATTGGTGTAGTTACAGCAAAACTTAAACGGCTTGTACCTGATGCAAGAATTGGATATGCGCATGGGAAAATGAATAGAAAAAAATTAGAAGAAGTCATTGAAGACTTCCTAAACAAAGAATATGATGTATTGGTTTCAACAACAATCATTGAAACTGGGATAGATATTCCTAACGCCAACACACTGCTTATTCATGATGCTGATATGCTGGGTCTCTCTCAACTCTATCAAATTCGTGGAAGAGTGGGAAGAAGTGACCGAATCGCTTATGCATATCTAATGTATAAGAAACAAAAACAATTGACTGAAGAAGCAGTGAAAAGATTAAGGGTTATCAAAGAATTTACCGAACTGGGTAGTGGATTTAAAATCGCTGTGAGAGATTTATCAATTCGAGGAGCAGGCGATATTCTAGGTACCGAACAATCAGGTTTTATGGACAGTGTAGGAATTGATTTATATTTGGATATGTTGAAAGATGAAATTGAAGTACAACAAGGGAATGAACCAACAGAGAAAGATACAACAACGATTCCATCTGTGAAAGTAAACGTCAGTAAATTTATTCCTAACGAATATATTGCTAGTGATGATATCAAGATTGCAATTCATAAGAAAATCGCTAAGATAGAATCTATGGACGAGATACAAACACTAGTTGACGAGTTAAATGATCGATTCGGAAAACCATCAAAAGAACTTGAACTATATATGTATGAGAAACTCTTTGAATATTTAGCGAAACAAAAAGGAATTGAACGAATTAGAGAAACAAAAAACAATGTGTTTTTCATGTTTAGTGAAGAGGCGTCTGCAAATATCAATGGAGAAGTACTCTTTACAAAGGCAAATGATATAAGTAAATACATTCGCTTTACTTACAAAAACAAGAAAATTCAAGTGATCATTGATACCATTAAATTACCAACACACTATTTGTACACAACCACAAGATTATTAGAAGTTATTTAAGAAAAGCAGTTTTGATTAATTAATCAAGACTGCTTTTTCTTATTGACATTCTAGAGGGCATTTGGTAATATAACATTGGAAATTGTAAAAACGGCGTACCAAAACAAGCAGATCGTGTACGCTACGAGTGTACCCTTCTGGTGGTACCTTTTTTTATGTTTGAGGAGGCAATGATGAAATCATATTATGATGTAGTGGTTATTGGAGCGGGACCAACAGGGATATTTACTTGTTATGAGCTTGCTGAAAAAAATCCTGAACTAGATATTCTACTTGTTGATAAAGGCCTTGATATTTATCATCGAAAATGTCCTATTCTAGAGAAAAAAATCGAAAAATGCCCAGAAAATAAACAAGGATTTAGAGGATGTTATCCTAGTTGCTCTATCACCAACGGATTTGGTGGAGCTGGTGCATATTCTGATGGGAAATTCAATATTACAAGTGAATTTGGGGGATGGATGTCTGAATACCTTGAAGATGAAGAAGTTGAAGAACTGATTCATTACGTTGATGAGATAAATTTACGTCATGGTGCAAACAAAACAATCACCGATCCAACGACGAGAAAAGTGAAGGATATTGAACGAAAAGGAATGGCAGTAGGACTAAAATTATTAAGAGCAAAAGTGCGTCATCTTGGAACAGAAGAAAATCTCGAGATATTAAAACGAATATATGAACACTTAAAAAATAAAATTACTATGCTTTATCAAACAGAAGTCAAAAAATTAATTATTGAGGACAATAAAGTACAAGGAATTCTTATAAATGAGCAAATAATAAACACCAGTAAAATCGTCATTGCGCCTGGAAGAGATGGGTCAAAGTGGTTATTAGATTTATGCGAAACATACAATATAAAACATACTTCAAATCAAGTAGATATTGGAGTTCGTGTTGAAACAAATGATGAAATAATGGAAGAGATTAACGAACACTTGTATGAAGGTAAATTTATGTACAGAACAAGTGTAGGAACTACTGTTAGGACATTTTGTTCAAATCCAAGTGGACACGTTGTTATTGAAAACCATAGCGGGACAATGCTCGCAAATGGGCATTCATATTATGATCCTCATTTAGGAAGTACTAACACCAATTTCGCATTACTTGTGTCACATATGTTTACAGACCCTTTTGATCACCCAAACGAGTTTGCACATGAAGTTAGTAGATTGGCCAACAGATTGAGCAACGGATCAATCATTGTTCAAGCTTATGGGGATATTAAAAGAGGAAGAAGAACTACCGATAAGAGGTTAAAAGAAAGTTTTGTGAATCCGACACTAAAAGAAGCAGTTCCTGGCGACTTAGGATTAGCATTACCTTATAACACAATGAAATCAATCATAGAGATGATTGAAGCCCTTGATCACGTAACTCCAGGGATTGCAAGTGATCATACCTTGTTTTACGGAATTGAAGCAAAATTTTATAGTGCAAGACCAGAAGTAAATAATCATTTTGAGTCTATTATTTCTGGATTATACTTTGGCGGAGATGGAGCAGGAATAACAAGAGGACTAGCACAAGCGGGTGCTTGTGGAATTCATATAGCAAGAGATATTACAAGCAAAATTAGGAGGACAATATGAGTGGAGTAGTTGTAGTTGGTACCCAATGGGGAGACGAAGGAAAAGGGAAAATCACAGATTTTCTAGCAGCTAAAGCAGACATGATTGTACGATTCCAAGGTGGAAACAACGCGGGACACACCATCAAATTTGATGGTAAAAAGTTTGCCCTTCATTTAATTCCATCAGGAATATTTAGAAAAGACGCCAAAAATATATTGGCAAACGGAATGGTGATCAATCCCAAAGCATTCTTTGAAGAATTGTCAATGTTACAAGGACAAGGAGTGACCGACTTTCAATTATTTGTCAGTGACCGTGCACATATCATTTTGCCGTATCATATCGCCTTAGACCAAATGCTTGAAAGTATGAAAGAACAATCGAAAAAAGTAGGAACAACCAATAAAGGCATTGGTCCTTGCTATACTGATAAGGCAATGCGAATTGGAATTCGAGTAATAGATTTCATTAATGAAGAACGATTCTTTCAAAAGTTGAAACAAAATGTTGAATACCACAACAAAGTATTA
>DFNN01000146.1 GCA_002376065.1 Caryophanales bacterium UBA3566 | reverse complement strand
TTTAAATATTTCTTGTTTTCAAAATCAATCATTTTTCTCACCTCGTTTTTTATAACTTAATTATAAAATAAGAAAAATACTTATACAAGAAAAAAAGATTGAGTTTTCACTCAATCTAAATATGTTCTACACCGATGACTTCTGGTACTTCTGCTAGTAAAATACTTTCAATTCCATCATATAGTGTGACGTTACTTGCGGCACAACCAACACAAGCGCCTGTCATGTTGACAAAAACGATACCTTTTTCAAACTTGACAAATTCTAAATCTCCACCATCTTGTTGTAAGAATGGTCTTGTGCGCTCTAATACTTCTTTTATTTTTTCTTCTACTGTCATTATAATCACCTACCACCATCATTATATAAGATAGTGTTTATAATATACTTCAATAGTCTTTACTTTCTAAACTAATAAGAAACATTCTCTAAATAACATCTATTTTCATCACAATCATGTATTTTTCGTTATTCTAGCAACCTCTAAATTCTTTGGAAAATTACTTGATTCTTGAATGATGACCAAAATACTCTCTTTTGAAAACTTATAGATATGTTTGATTTCTATCTCTCGTTCTCCATTGGATAACATAATTCGTTGATGTTGAGGACCATTATCAATATATATAATTGATATCAACTCAGCAATCAACATCGACTCAATAGGTTTAAACAATCTTTTGATGATGACTTCTCGATTACTCACCACTAGAAAATGTCCATCAATGACACGGATCACAAAATATATAGCATCTAAAACAAAAAGGATAGATATCATAATGAATATCAACCAAAAAGCAAAGTTACTAAGAACCCCTCTTGATATCAGCGCAAGAAAAAGAATCAATGCCCAACCTAAAGTTGTTACGATATGCAATTTCTGAAACTTAAGGGTAATCTTTTCATCCATATAATCATCTCCTAAGAACATCATTCTATTCTTATTCTACCATAACAAATGAAAAGAGTTAGAATCAATTGCATTCTAACTCTTTTTATATGATATTCTATTTCACAAATAATTACGACAAATTATTCGCTTGGTGTTGCATAAAAAATGGGTTTAATATACCAAGACCACCAATAAAAGGCAATATAAAGTAAATAATCGACCAATCATCCGTACCTTGTTGCGCTAAACGTTTACCTGCCGCAAAGTTCCAATATAACCCATAAATACCAAACGTTATAATCGTCATTAATAGATGACCTAATCCACCAAAACCTTCACCAGTTTCTCTTTTTAACTCGCTTTGGAAAACAACATACCAATATATCCAATAAATTCCAAATGTTACAATCGATAAAACAATCATCATTACGATACTTCTATTCGTCATATATAAACCTCCTTTTTTAGTATTATATCATAACAAACATGATATAAGCATACAAATTGATTGTGGTCTGTAAATAAAATATTTGTTCTCATATTCAGAACAAATATTTTATTTAGTTATCACTTAAACAATGATTTTCTAATATAACTTAAAGGAAATACTCTTGAAATATTTAATTTGATTTCTTCATAATCTTCTTTTCGCTCTAAAAGTCTTTTTTCCATTCTAGGAATACTATAAAACTCAAACAAAGAAAGCATCGCTAAAAATCCAAATGTTTGATAATAATCATAACTAACGCTAAAAGAAACAACCATCACACCAAACCACATCATCAACTCACCCAAATAGTTAGGATGTCTTGATATACTCCATAGTCCTTCCTTCATCGCATACTCATATTGGTTTTTTTGATGATCCCTCATCTGTTCATCCGCAAAATAGCTAATCACTGTTCCACTAAGAATAATCACTGTTCCTACAATCACAAAAAACGGTCTTGATACAGTATCATTAACAAAAATATAAATTGGCATTAATCCCAAATAAACAATCAATGTAGGAAACATATGAACAGCAAGCAAACTCACCAACCAATACATCTTTGGAAATTTCTCTCGAAAATCTTGGTATCTAAAATCTTCTTTTTTAAACCCAACAAAATTCTTATACCAGTTTAACGTGAGTCTATGACTCCACATACATACCCCAATAAATACCGGCACAAACCATATACTAAACTGTGCACTTTCAACCATAAATACAAAGATAAGTACAGGTGGCACTACACTCCAATAAGGATCATAAAAAGATGAGTTATTATAAATCACACTACCAATAAAAACAATCATCGTCATTGCGACGTTCGCAATCAACACTGCATACACTGTTTCATACTCAAGACGCAACTCTAAATATACAAATAATCCAACCAAAAAAGCAAATACATACCCAATAAATATCTTTAAAGCATCTTTATTTTTTGAATTCATTTTCTTCCCCTTACCTTGTTTTTTCGTAATAGTCATCAATATCATCTAAGATATCAATCGGAACCTCACTACCAATTATAACATTTTTTAATCTTGTATCATAGTACTGTCTTAACGCTTCTTTTTCTAGCACATGACCATATTTAAAAATCGTAAAACGATCCTTATCCCAAATAAATCGTTCAACCATGCGATACGATTCTCTATTTTCTACTGATGTCCCCCAAAGTAAAAAAGGATATACATCTTTTAAATAATGATTGAGGTCACTAATTCCATAATTAAACGTAAAGATTGTCAGTGGATCATAGACAACATATCCCACTGAATCATAAATAAGTTCTAACCCACCAAACATATTTTCTCTATCATATTCATCGTAATATATCATATCTTTACGATACTTTACATTGTACTGATTTCCCTCAAGCATCTGATGAAAATAATTGCTTTTTGTATAAAACCAAAGTTCCTTATCTTCAACTAAATTTCTATGAGGATATATAATATCAACAGGAACAGCCCTTGTTTCACCATACGATTCAACAAGTTCAACATTGTATTGGTTACGGTAATCACTTGCTTCTTTTGAAATTTTAAAATTACTTGTCTCACTACTAATCAATAATTTTTCTTCATAAAAATGATCAAAGGCAACACGAAAACGAGCATATGGTTTAGTTGAATGTGACTGATAATCAAACACAAAAATAGTATTATGTTGATATAGTTTTTCTTCTAATAACTCAAATGATAAATCGTAATCTAATTGTTCAAATACATAGGTATAACAACCATCTTCTTCAACATAATCTACCTCATCTAATCCATCAATCATTGCTTGTTTTTCTTCTTCTGATATTTTTGAGTACAAATTAAAATCCGTACAAAGATCACTCTCAAGATAATATGTGTTTCGGTTGTATACATGGTATAACCCGTATGCCCCAGCAACCATTTTCTCTTCATCAAAATCTTCGTAAAAACGTACCTCATAAGGTCGCACTTCTTGATTGGTGATAAAATCAAGGTTTACCGATTTTTCACCTAATAAAAATAAATCATATAAAAAATCTTCGACAATTTTCACAAAGTGAGTCTCTTGATTAAAACGGTAAAATCTTGCTTTATATTGTAAAGAATTATCTACCAAATAGGATTTAAAGCGGCTCATCGCAAGCACTTCTTCTCCACTTCGTTCTAGTGCAAGCCACTCATCAATTCGATCTTCTAAATCCGGTAATTGATATAACATATAATGAATGGCATCAAGATCAAAAACAACACCACGAATCGTAATTGATTTTGATTGATGGTTCACAGTATTTACTTCCAACATATCACGATCTTTGACAATAGTCGGAACAATGTTCAACTCAGCAAGAATCGTAGAAGTAGGCATATTTTTAATCGAAAAACGTTCTTCAATATGAATAACTTTAGGACGACCGATAAAAGGCGACACAAACAGTGCCGCGAATAGAATATTCAAGATAATCAATATTCTCATCTGTCGCCTCCTTACAAAAAATAGCCTTTGCAGGCTATTATTTTACTTTTTCTAAAAATACGCGATGATCAAATCCACCTTTGGTCATATTCTTTTTGATTCGATGATTATCAATTTCGCGTTTGTCTATTTTATAAACCATCATCAATGTCTCAATAACTTCATATAAATCCCCAAGTTCATCAATCATCTCATGTTTATTGCTAGCCTGCATCAACTCTTGACCTTCTTCAACAACCTTGGTGACAAGCGCACGTTTAAACTCACGTTCACTTAAAGTTCTTACATCACATTCACTACCCGATTCTCGAATAATATTCGGTATCAAATCACGCACCAATTTGTTATACACTTGCATCAATAACCCACTCCTGTTTTTTGACTGTTTGTTTTCTTGAAGACAGCAATTTATGGATCATTTTTCCATCTTCATTAAAATGTTCTAAATACTTTGCCCATTTATATATCAGTAAATTCTTAATAAGTCCTTTATGCTCTTTTAATGCCTGAATATCTTCTTTATGAAACACAATCACTTTCTTCTCAGAATCAAACTTATAAAGTGGTACTTTTTCTTTATACAAGTTCAAAAAGCGATATGCCACATTCTGATTCACTGTCTGAATAATTTTAGAAATGAGTCTCTCATAAGTGATTTGATGTTGTTTAAGATAATGATCAACTTGTTTAAATGATAATTCTTGATGTTTCACAATATCACCTTTGAGTTCTTCAATCATTTTTTCAATCACCAAAAACCCACCTTGGTGAATATCAAAAATGACATTCAAGTTCCAATAGTATTTTAAAAGATGTTTGACAATAAAGTATTCTTCAATCACCACTGAATCGTCTATCTCTTCATACTCTTTACCCTCAATGCAATCAATGATTGATAGTGCCCACGCCGCTTTGTAGGTATTATTATTGTTGATGTGGTTAATGACACGGACAAAATCTTCTACATACTTTTTCATACCCTCACCACTTTATCTTAAGATACTCTCATTATAACATAAAATAGAAAACACAAAAGCATAACTCTCAGAAACCATCAATTTATTCATACCCCACCTAAATATATTTAAAATGGCCTTTTTCAGAAATTGTAAATATGTTATAATTTCTATAATTGATATCCTTTGAATGGTGATAATAAATGTATCTAGTAATTGTAAGAATGCACATCCATTCAATAATGAAAACAATAAGCAAGGATTTCTATAAAGACTAGAGAAAAAGGAGAATAGTATAATGTATTGCACAAATTGTGGAGAAAAACTAGAAGAGAGTACAAAAGTGTGTCCATATTGTGGCACAAAAACACCAAACTATGGTTCAACCATTCAACAACAATACCATCCAATGGCGAAATCAAAGATTGCGGCTGGATTACTTGGTATCTTTTTAGGTACTTGGGGTGTGCACAACTTTTATTTAAAACGCAACTCACAAGCAGTTGCTCAATTGTTACTTGGAACGATTGGTATATTCATCATCATTGGTCCAGTCATTTCTGGAATATGGGGTCTAATTGAAGGAATCTTTATTCTAGCTGGAGAAATCAAAGAAGATGGTGAAGGAATTCCACTTAGAGATTAATATCGTCTAGTATAAGCAGATGTGTTATGTGACTGCATAAAACGTGTCACCTAATCAACTCGATTATAAAAGAAAAATTGATAAGAATGATTTCAAAAAAAGAGAAAATAAAAAACTTCTAATGGCTAGAAGTTTTTTTATTTGAACAAATGTCTAAAAAATTGTTCCTTTTGATTGAGAAATTGTTTTAACAATTTCACTGATTCGATTTCATCATAAGATATCTCTTTGATTCCTTCACTTGATAAAGACAATACTCTCGCATTCGGCATCGCCATAATGACTGGGCTATGGGTTGCGATAATAAACTGACAATTCTTTTTCACTGCCTCATCTATTAAGTAGAGTAAGGATAACTGATTTTGTATTGATAGTGGTGTTTCTGGTTCGTCGAGTAAATAGAGTTGATTTTCTTTCATTCTTGACGTAAAGAATGAAAGATATGCTTCCCCATGAGATGAAGAAAGTAAATCTCTATTATGTAATCCATCGATTTCATGAATCGTTCTGTTATGTGGCATTGATGCGAGCCCTTTTGCATATTCACTACGATGTTTATATTCTTGTTCTATTCTTTTTAATTCTGCCTTAGAAGCATTTTTCTCATATGTTAAATAATGAATATAACTAGTGAAATCTTCTGCCCCAAAAAAGAATCCCTTTGGCTTTTGATGTAGTCGGTGAATCAAAACATTTTTACTTGCTTCTTTTAATATATCTTGTTCTAAATGATTCGTCGTACCGACAATTTTGGGCAACTTTAATACTTCATTCATCAATTCAATCAAGGTTGATTTTCCTGTACCGTTTTCCCCAACCAAAATAGTTACTGGTGTTTCAAACGTAACTTTTTCACCAGTAAAAAAAGGTAATTGATATGGAAAAATAGTATGTTCTTCTTTTGAAAATACAGCATAATTGATATGCATCGCATCACCAACTTTCAACCACATTATATCATGAAGATCAAAAAACAAGAATGTCACATGACATTCTTGTTGTGTTTTTCAAACAAATGATAATACATCGGTAAAAACATCAACAAATATAAAGCACTTCTAAATGTTGTTCTACCAAATAAATACACATTGTTTATGACGATATCTCTGCTCTCTAAATACGTAATTGTTGTTCCTGTAATCAACATCCAAATAAAAATCATCATTACTTCTTTACTTGAACTTACATTTTTGATTTTTAATGAAACCAAAATAATGATAATCAAACAATACATTAAGATGCTTGTGAACACACCTACAAAACCATCAAACTGAAAAACTGTTAGAAACAACATAGCGATGATGCTAAATAATATATTCTTTTTGATGAGGTGATGATGATCATTTTCTTCATCATGTGACAATGCTTGATTTTGTTTCTCCATCCTCAATAAGATCACTTCAACAATAAACACAGCCACAAACATTAAATGGAATACAATCACATCAAGTTTGATTGCGTGAATTCTGTAAAGAATGGCATTTAAAAATAAAAGTCCCGTAAAAAATCGTAAAAATATTCTGATAAACGTTATTTTGCTATATCGTTTATATAATGTTGTGATATCAATCACAAACGCGATGATGACCATAGTCATCAGAATGAGCGTGATCATCATCTGCATCAATCCATCATTTGATGATGATGTAAAGAAGTCTGATAAAGCAGTTACTCCGATGCTTCTTACGATAAATATGACACTGTAAAACAATAATAGACTAATGATATTGTGTTTGTTACTTTGATAATAATTCTTGATGTTTTCATTTTTCATCATTTGCATAAATCTCCTTTTAGTAAGTGACCAAGCAAAATTGCTTGGTCACATTTTTTTAGTCTTGATTTAATAAATCTAGTACTGTTTGTTGAAACAATACTGGTTCTGTAATCCATGGGTTATGACCTGAATGTTCAAAATAGATCAATTCTTTTTCTGGTGCTTCAAGCAACTCATAATAATCATCAACCAAATAGGAAGGTGCGTTCAAATCATGACGCCCATGTAATATATAAATTGGAATGTCTAAGGATGTATGTGTTTCTCTTAAATCAGTCTCATACAATTGTTGGAATACATGGCTAAATGTATAATAAAGTGCACGAATAAAATTAAATGAGTCCATGATGTTATATTCAGGTGAGAAAAGTGAATCAAGTGTATCCCATGATGTTCTATTAATCTCATCAATTTCATTCATATAGCCATGAAGATAGGTTAAATATGTCCCAATTTCTAAACTAATGTTCTTTCCTTTAACCGGTACTTCATCAAGATTTTCTAACGCTTTGATCTGTTGTTCATCTTGACGTTCATAAGCGACTTCTAGTGCTTTTTCATAACAGTACACTTCAGTTTCAGCGAAATCAACCATTTGTCCTGTTGTAATGATTGCTTCATAATCTTCAGGGTAGCGTGTTGCTAGTTCAATACCCAAATAACTGCCCCAAGATTCACCTATAATATAGATCTTTTCTTGGTTAAAGCGTTCTTTTAAATATGTCGTTACCGCATGTCCATCTTCAATGTATGTTTCAATCGTAATCGAATCAATCTCTCTTGCGTTATACGATTTCCCACTACCTGGTTGTTCCCAGTTGATGATTGTATATTCTTCTTCTAATTGGTCAAAATGTTCTCTTGTAGCCTGAATTTGTGATCCCCCAGGACCTCCAGCCAAAAACAAAATAACCGGATTTGTTTCATCATTTGTACGAACACCAATATATTGATCAGTTCCATTCAACTCTACTTCAGTCCATCCTGATTCTTTTACATCACCTGGCATATATACAAACTTATCACTCAGTGCAATCTGCATCAACAACAACACGACAGTAAATACCGTAAATAACGCAACACCAGGTAACTTACGAATCAAATATGCATTACTAACATTCAACAACTCAAAAGCTCCTGTAAAGATCAACATTAATACAAAAATAAACAGTAATGCCAAACTACATACAAGCAAAATCCCAAATAGACCCCAAGAAACCATGTATCCTTTATCAAACGCAAATACATACGCAACTAAATTTAAAACACCCCATGCAATAATCATAATAAAAATCTTTTTCATTGTACTTTCCTCCTTACCAAACGAATGGTATAAATTTTTTGGTTTTTTCTTTATACATCAAGTACTCTTCACCAAACTCATTAATCATATCTTTTTCTTCTTTTTTTGCGAGTCTTACATACATCATAATAATGATGGGAAACATGATTAGTGTAGGCAGTGTCGCCCAACCAAATATCATCCCTAATGAAATCAACATCAAACCTGTATATTGTGGATGACGAATATATTGATACACACCTTGTTTACAAACTTGGCCAGTACCTTTCACTTTTTTCCAATATCCATGGTAAATGATATACCATCCATGTAAAATGAGCGCAAGTCCTAGTAATACCAACACAATATTGATGTATAATCCTGTATACCCAATATATTCAAACAATGTATGTCCCCATAAAATTCCTTCTGGCAAAAATTCTCCAAATATTGCCCCAATCAGTAACATACTAAACGGGATCCCATGCATCTCAATCGCGAACGCAATGACAAATGCAAAATACACTCCGGCAGGTTTTTTATCCATTTTTTTATAAAATGGAATAAATAACAACGCTCCACCATATAATAGGATGAAAAAGATAACAGCACCCCACTGATGAAAATGACCCATAAATTCTGGCATAATAATTCCTCCTTTTTTTATCTACACCCATACTCTATCAAACAATTGCATAAAAAAAACCTAACCCCGGTTAGGGATTAGGTTAGGTTATGTGTTTTCTTTAAAAATTCCTAATTTTCTTGCCTCATGTACCGCTTGTATACGGTTCTTTACATCCAATTTACTCAATATATGATTGATGTGCCACTTAACAGTTCCTACACTAATAAATAACTTCTCACCAATTTCTTTATTCGTAATTCCTTGTTCCATCAGCATCAATACTTCTAATTCCTTTTCAGTAAAATATGGTTGTTTTGTTGTTGCTTTTTTTAAATGATGATCCATCTTTTGAATCAAAGGCCAACATTCATAAGGATATAAATATAAGGCACCTAGGAGTTGATGGTTATCTTTATATAATAAGACTTCTTCTAAAATAATCTTCGCTTTTTCATGTTCACCTTTTAAGTAATATCTATCCGCAAGCAACAGTAACAAGACCTGTAAACTAATC
>DFNN01000145.1 GCA_002376065.1 Caryophanales bacterium UBA3566 | reverse complement strand
CATAATATCAATCGTATTTTTTGAATCTAAATTCCCTGTCGGTTCATCGGCAATCAATACTTTGGGATTCTTCGCAAGCGCACGGGCAATTGCGACTCTTTGTTGTTGCCCACCACTTAACTGAGAAGCACGACGTTTACGATAATTCTCCATCCCGATTTGGCCAAGAATATAATCAATTCGTTTATCGATTTCTTCTTTATTGACAATCCCAACCATATTCAGTGTCAACTGAATATTGTCATACACGGTCATATCTTCTAATAAATTATAATTTTGAAAGATATAGCCAATATGTTTGTTTCTTAATTGATCCCAAGTTTTTGATTTATACTTATCAATTGTTTCTTGTTCAAACTCAATGACTCCTTTTTGTACCTTATCTAACCCACCAAGTACATTTAAGAGCGTTGTTTTACCACTCCCACTTGGTCCAAGCAATACAACAAGTCCTTTTGATGGTAAATCTAAAGAGATATCATTGATGACATGGATCTCATTTTTTTGTCCTTTATTAAAATATTTCTCTAAATGATTAACTTTTATCATATTCTCACTCCGCCTTCAATGATGTAATAACACTTTTTCCAAATATACGTTTGTTGAATCTATTTCCGAGTAACACAGCAAGGACAACCATGAGTACTGCTAAAAATAGATAACTTCCGAAGTTAAAATAACGGAGATATTTTGGAATCGATGATGTAATTTGTTCATTCACGACAAGCAAAATCATCGTCAAACTATAACTCAACAACATCGTCACAATCAACTCAATAATTGTCACTTTGTTCAAGTCTTTTTTACTTGCCCCAATCGAACGAAAGATCAAATAATCTTTTTTCTTTGATACTTGTATATTCTTCAGTACAACATATCCAACAAAATAGATGACTAGTAACAAAAAGCCTAAGATGAAAGTCAAATATATCGTTTGAAATATCCCAGCGATTTCAGAAAACATATCAGTCACACCATTTGGATAAATTACATAATACATATCTTCATCTTGTAAATCACTGATGACTTGATCTGCATCGTATTCGTCATATACAATCACAGCAATCTGATTACGTCCATACTGAAATACTTCTTGTAATGTTGCTTGATTCATTCGATAAGACACATGATACTCTAAATCTTCATAAAAATCTGGATCAATCTCATCAAGCTCATAGGAATAATTCCCAAAAGATGTTCGTGTATTCATCGTGATGGTAATCTCATCTAGGGGAACATCTTCTCCTATGCGAAAACCAATAAATTCCTCATAAGCGCCTTCACTAAATTGAATCACACCATCTGGAAGCGTGTCGTCAACTTGCAATGAATCACGCCAAATACCAATGGTAAAAGACTGACCATCATATTCAACATCAAAATCCATATTGATTTGTTGACTATATGCACGATTTACAACATCTTCATCAACCAAGAAATCATGATGAAAATAATAACGCTGTCTCCATGAACTGGACGGTCTTGAAAATCCCGAAACAGTAAACTTCATCGCATCGTTTGGTACACTTGGATTGTTTCCTGAATAGTTAATCGGACTAGTCCCCAAATCGATTTCATCACCAATACTGTACAATTCAGTTTCTGGAATCACAACCTCATATTTGCTTGAAGGCAGCTCCCCATCTATTAGATCATCTCTATTAATATCAAATGCACTACTCATATAAATATCTCTCGCATAAAGCCAATCATAAAACTCGCTTTCCTGCGTGTAATGGTAAATATAAGAATCCAACACGATATCATGAGGCAACACATCTCGCACTAATGGAATCGACATCAATTGATTGATTTCTGCATCACTAAATTCAGTTGAATCATATTTTGTTAAGATGATTCTAGAATCAGTGACATTTTGAAAATATCCACCACCATAATACTCACCAGCAGCGGTTGTTTCACTCACAAAACTACCATAAGAAAACGTAAAAATAATCGCCACAAACATCGCCACAATCAACGTAAAAATCGTTCTTTTAGGTGTTCTAAATAAATTTCTTAAAGAAATACCAAGCAAACTCTTAAACGTCATATTATATTCCGCAATATGTGGTTCTTCTTTAACTTCTTGATAAGGTTTAATTTGTTTGTCTTCCGCAACTTCACCATCAAACAAACGGATGCGTCTTGTCGCATGTGCGGAAACTTCATCATAATTGTGGGTCACAACAATCACTAGTTTATCGATGGAAATCTCTTTCAACAATTTGATGATGTTCTCACTCGATTCACTATCTAAGTTCCCAGTTGGTTCATCCGCGACAATAATCGGACAATCCTTCGCCAGTGCACGTGCAATCACTGCACGTTGTTTTTGTCCACCTGATAATTTACTAGCCTTATGATGCACATGACTACTTAATCCCACACGATCAATCAGTTCAAGTGCACGTGCTTTTTTCTTATCTTCATCGTATCCTTGAATTGTTAAGGCTATCATCACATTTTCTAATACACTATAACTGTCAATAATATTATAATTTTGAAAGACAAAACCAATATATTGCTTCCGATAATTTTCCCATTCTTCAGTTCGGAAATAACTTGTTTCCTCACCGTTGACATACATTTCACCATCTTCATAGGTGTCTAACCCACTAATAACATTTAAAAGTGTACTTTTCCCACTTCCACTTTCACCAGTCACCGCGACAAATTCTCCTAGATGAAACTCTAAATCAACTTTTCTTAACCCCATTGCGACAGTTTCTGCCGTACGGTAATACTTTGATACTCCACTTAATTTAAGCATACGTCACCTCAGTCTATGATTTTCCCAATCATCTCTTCATATTTTAGTATTTCATTTCTCGTAATTTTAAACTTCGTTGCAGCAATACTATAATCATATATTTTATTGTCTTTATCAAATAAGAATAACACCATTTTTTCTACATCCTCATGGACTTCAATCATCGGACACTGAAAACAAAGTTCTTCCATCTCTGATAAATCAATTTTACGACCTTTCTTCGTTTTCATCAAGATAATGACTCCTTTTTCTTCATAGTTGTTCAAAAAGAAATAAGGGTTCATCGAATCCTCAACTTGATCAAAATGTAACAAATCACACAATTCATTTTTCGTCATTTCTTAATACCATTTTTTCCATTTAAAATACACCAACATCATGATTGCCAAAGAGATACAGAATAAAATAAAATACACCATTCCATTCGGATTTGTTAAAAAATCAAAATGTATAAAATTCATTCCAAAAACACCTGCCAAAAATGACAAAGGAATAAATATTGCACTAAAAATCGTCAATGTTTTCATAATGTTGTTCATATGATAACTCACGTTATTCATATGCAAATCTAGTAAGTTTCTAAGCGCTTCTTTTTCTGAAACAATGTTGTCAGATAAACGAATGATATGATCTTCTAAATCCAAGAACAATTCTTGTGTTTCTGCGCCAAACAAATCATGCTTAAAAAAACGCTTTGCAAATTCTTTGGCAATTGGATCAATCGCACTCTTTAAATAAATCAATTCTTTTCGTGATTGATATAGTGTTGCCTGATCTGCTTTTTTCAGCGCAAGAATTCGTTCTTCTAACACATTGGTTGTCATCGATATCTCTTGTTCAACCTCAGTCGCATTGTCAATTAAATTATCTAGCATACGATAATACAGATAATCTACAGAATGCTTACGAACATAACTATTAGGATCTTTTAAACGTTCATACAAAACATCAAAAACATGATCATCCATCTCATGGAATGTAATCAATGTTGTCCCTTGTAAAATAAAGCTAATATAATCATGCGCAATCGGATTCTTTACTGCATCAATATTCGTATTAATCTTCGCACTTTTAATCACCGCAAACAACGTATCATTTTTCCATTCAATCTTTGAACGTTGATTGACATTAAAAATATCCTCTACAATTAATGGATCTATCCCATATTTTTCACAGAGTTCAATGATTTTTTTCTCTTGTGTTAGACCAATAACCTGAACCCATTGGTTTTTAGATGTGTCCGCATTATGACCAATTACTTCACTCATATGTTCTTCACTAAATGTCACAGTCTCTATCGTTGTATCAATGTAAACATTCCCTGTATAGATCAGTGACTTCGGTGGTGCATGTTTTTTTCGAACATTCAAAATAATCACTTCCTTCTTCGCTATATTATACCATTTAACAAAGCCATATTAAAGCAAAACAAAGAAAAACCAAGTTAAGAATGTGTTTCGTTAAAAAAGCCTTTGTGCTATAATATCCATAAGGAGTGATTACGATGCTAACAAACGTAGACAAGCTCACAAGACAAATCACTATTTTCTTTATTATATTTGTCGCAACAGTAGTCGGATATTTATACACGACACATAGTTATATGGCATCGACCTTATGGCCTGCTGTCGGTTTTTCAGCAGCGTATTTTACCCTTTTCAAAAAACAAGCCATCGCGCCAATTTTACTTGCCATTTTCTCTGCAGGTCTTATTATGCGTGTTATTTTTTATGAAGAGACCATCTTCATCACACTCTTTTTAACAGCCGTTTCAATGCTATCAAACTTGATTGTCATTTTGCTCTTTGAAAAAACAATATCCATCGGACCCCAATTAAAAGAAATAACATCTCATAATGCATTGTATTGGTTTCTTGCTTCTATAATTTCTCCATTTTTCGGAGCATTGTTTAGTATCTCTATATGGTATATTGTCTACCCAAGTGATGCTTTTTTACAAGACTTTCTAACTTGGAGCATCGGTGATATTTTTGGATTACTCATTTTCTCATCTTCAATATTTTTGTCTTACACCTATGATTCCGAAAAAATCGAAGTAAAGTATGCGCTCATTAGCACCCTATATGTTTTATTTTCTGGAGGAGTTTCTTACTTTTTATTCTTCTATGGTGAAAATCCCTTATTCGAACAATATGCTTACATATACTTTTTAATTTACTTTGCCGCTACATTCTTTTTTACCTTCCGCACAATTATGATTTTGAGTGGTATATTTGCTATATCCTACAGTATATTATTAATTCAATATCCAGAAAATTATTCCTTTTATGATGTCATTCATCAGTTCAACTTATATTTACTTTCTTTGACCGCAGTTTCAAGTATTGCAAAAATAGTCATTCATAATTTGCGCGCAAACAACAAGATGCTTCAAGACACCAATAAGGAACTTGATAAATTGATTGATTCAACAAATTCAATCTTACAAATGAGTAAAGTATTCATCAATGAAGAAAGTGAAAAAGATGAAGATTTACTCTATCAAATGTTTCAAATTGCAAAATCAATATTTCACAATTTTGATTATGGTACTTGTTATCTAAAAAGAAATGATAAAATCTTTTTTGTTGATTCTGTTGGTTACGATACTGGATATCTTAATCGACTTGGATTTGATCCGAAAACTTTTGTTTTTAATAAGGATAAAATTGAAGTTGTCAATCAAAAGGTATTTGACCAACAAATTGAATCGGAAATCCCTGAAGATATTGATGAATACTACAAAGATTTCCCACGTATTAAATCAAGTGTTTGCTTTGGAATCTTCTTATCAAATTCTGTTATCGGTGGTATGAGTTTTGATCAATCCACCAATCATCCCCATGGATTTTCCAAATACGAATTAGACAATTTTGATTCTTTCCAAAAATTGATGAATGGTTTTTATGAAATCAATTATCTTAATACGAAAAACGATAAATTGAAAAATGACCTCGTACTCAGTTTGGTTAGAACACTTGAGTTATATGATCATTACACAGGTGGTCATAGTGAAGATGTTGCGTTTTTGGCACTTGAAATTGCCAAACGTATGCAACTAAGCAAACAAGATCAATACGATATATATTGGGCAGGGATTGTGCACGATATCGGAAAAGTTGGGATTGATGTATCAATCATCAACAAACAAGGAAAACTTTCACCAGTTGAGTTTGAGGAGATTAAAAAACATCCGATTCATGGATTCAATATTTTAAGTCGCTCAGAAGACTTAAAACGCATCGCCTTATGGGTAAAAAGTCATCACGAATGGTGGAACGGTGAAGGATATCCGGAAGGATTAGCGGGAACAGATATCTCCATTGGTGGACAAATATTATGCGTTGCTGACGCAGTTTCATCGATGGCAACAATTAGGAGTTATTCGGCACAAAAAAGTTGCCAAGATATCAAAGACGAACTCATCTTATTTAAAGGCATCCAGTTCTCACCAATTGTTTGTAATCATATGATTGAAATGATTGATGAAGGCGTTGTATCTGAATATTTTGATAAAGACTAAGAAGATGTGGAAATCCACATCTTTTTTATTGCTTAAAGATGATTAAAAAAAGAATCAGACAAAATGTCTGATTCAGTTCTTATTCCTTATTCGCTTCAACCATCAAATCAACCATTAAGTTAGAAAACTCAACTGGATTTTCAAGTTCCATACCTTCAATCAACAATGCTTGATTGTAAAGTATTTTTGCATAGTTACCAATCTTAGTACTATCTTTTTCATAGACACGTTCTAAAGTTTGGAATAATGCGTGATTTGGATTAATTTCCAAGACTTTTTCAGCCTTCATATTGGCCTGTGCATTTGGCATACTTTTTAACACACGTTCCATTTCCATTGATAACCCTTCATTACTCACAATACATACAGGACTATCTTTTAATCTCGTTGAGAAACGTACTTCTTTGACTTGATCACCAAGTGCTTCTTTTAAGTCTTTCAACATATTTGACTTATCTTTATTCATTTTCTTGATTTTTTTCTCTTCTTTTTCATCGAGTAAATCTAAGTCACCTTGATTGATGCTTTTGAATTCTTTATCATCATATTTCATCATGATATTGATCATAAACTCATCAATTTCATCCGTAAATAACAATACCTCATAACCTTTGTCTTTTAATAAATCCATTTGTGGCAACGCCATAATAGATGCTTTTGTTTTACCAGATGCATAATAAATCACTTTTTGATCTTCTTTCATATGATCAACATATTCTTTTAAGGTTACATAATCATCACTAGTAGTCGTTTTAAACATAATCAAATCTTGGAGTAATTCTTTTTTCGCTCCATAACCTTCATAAATACCATATTTTAAATTAAGACCATATAGTTTATAGAATTCATCATATAATTCACGATCACTTTTTTGCATTTTTTCAAGCTCAGACTTGATTTTTTTCTCAAGTGCACCAGCAATTTTCTTTAACTGACGATCATGTTGTAACATTTCGCGAGAAATGTTTAAAGATAGATCAGCAGTATCAACAAGTCCTCTCATAAAGCGGAAGTGATCCCCAATTAGCTGTTTGTTTTTATCCATGATGAACACACCTTTTGAATACAGTTGAAGTCCTTTTTCATATTTCTCACTGTATAAATCAAATGGTGGACGTTTCGGTATGAAAAGCAAACTTGTATAAGAAACCAATCCTTCTACTTTTGTATGAATAACTTTTAATGGTTCTTCATAATCATCGAACTGATGTTTATAAAACTCAGCATATTCCTCATCAGTGACATCGGCTTTTGATCTTCTCCAAAGAGGAATCATTGAGTTCAATGTCTCTAACTCTTTATATTCTACTGGATCTTCTTTTTCATCTTCAGGCGTAGAATACTTGGTGACTTCCATCTTGATTGGATAGCGGACATAATCACTATACTTTTTCACAAGTCCTTTGATTTTGTGTTCACTTAAAAATTCATCATAATGATTTTCGTTTTCCGCATCATTCTCTCTTAAATGAAGAATGATTGTTGTCCCAGCTGTTTCTTTGTCTGTTTCTTTAATTGTATAGTTTGATGTTCCTTTAGATTCCCAAATATAAGCATCTTCACTATGTACAGATTTCGAAATAACCGTCACCTTGTCTGCGACCATAAATGAACTATAAAATCCAACACCAAATTGTCCAATGATTTCAAGATCTTCTTTGTTTTCTAATTTTTCTTTAAATTCTTGTGTACCACTTCTTGCGATTGTCCCAAGATTATTGATCATTTCTTCTTCGGTTAACCCAATACCATTATCTTTGATGATGAGTTGTCGATTTTCATGATCAACTTCGATCATAATTTCATAATCCGCACTTAAATCCGTATTGGTTAATGCTTCATAATGGCGTTTATCAATCGCATCACTTGCATTTGATATGAGCTCACGCAAAAAGATTTCTTTGTGTGTATAAATCGAGTTAATCATTAAGTTTAGTAATTGTTTCGATTCTGTCTTAAACTGTTTTGTTTTTGCCATAATTGCCTCCCTTAAAGTTTCTTCTTCATGTATTATACAACATCATATTAGCACTGTCAAGTATTGAGTGCTAAACAATATCATTCAAAAAACGCAAACAAATGTTTGCGTCTTTTTCTTAAATATGTATCGGCTTATCAATTACACCGTGTGCAGCTTCCATCACAATTTCTGATAAAGTAGGATGTGGATGAATTGCGCGAGCAAGTTCATGCACAGTACCTTCTAATTCCATCGTTGTGACTGCCTCCGCAATCATATCAGTCGCATTGGGTCCTAAAATATGAACACCAAGCAATTCCCCATATTCCTTATCCGCGAGTATTTTAATAAACCCTTCACTTTCACCTTCAGCCAATGCCTTACCATTAGCCGCTAGTGGAAACTTACTGATTTTATAATTGATCTTTTTTTCTTTCAATTGCTCTTCAGTCATACCGACAAACGCAATTTCAGGGAATCCATAAATTCCTGATGGAACTTTAAAATAATCAATTCCTACTGTATTGTCTTGATCATGAATATGTTCCACTGCGATAATTCCTTCAGCAGAAGCAACATGAGCGAGCATCATAATACCATTGACATCTCCTATTGCATATACATCTTTGATGTTTGTACGGAGAAATTCATCAGTTATTATACTTCCTTTAGCTTGTTCCAAATTAAGTGCCTCAAGCCCTTTTAAGTTCGCTTTCATTCCGACACTAAGTAATATTTTATCCGCATCAATGGTCGTTTCTTGTCCATCAAATTCATACGTAACAGAATCGTTGGTTACCTTTTTTACAGATGCGCTAGTCAATACATTGATATGTTCAGCATCTAGTAATTTCGCATAGGCTTTTCGAATTTCACCATCAACGGGTGTTAATATTTGCTTTTGTGCTTCAATAATGGTGACGTTTACACCTAAGTTCCCATAAAGCGTCGCAAACTCAACACCGATGACACCGCCACCAATGACGACCAAATTCTTTGGCAGTTTGTCTAGACTAAGGATTTCTTTACTCGTAACCACTGTTCCAGCTTCAAAACTTTCCTTTAATCCTTCAATAGGAGGAAATGCAGGGCTAGCTCCAGTTGCGATGATGAGTTTTTTTGTTTCTAACGCTTCTCCATTTACTTCTATATGATGTGCATCTTTCACAGTACCCATTCCGTTGTAGACAGTGACGCCGTTTTTCTTGAGTAAACCTCGGACACCACCGGTTAATCTTGCGACAATTTTATCTTTTCTTTTAATGATGTTGTCCCAATCAATTGAAACAGCACCTTTATCTTTCATTGATAGACCATAGTCCTCTAAATGCATAAACTGTTTATATACTTTCGCAGTTTTCAGCATTGCTTTGGTCGGGATACAACCCCAGTTTAAACAAACACCACCGATTGCATCTTTTTCAACAATCGCTACGTTATATCCAAGTTGTGCCGCTTTAATAGCCGCCACGTATCCTCCAGGTCCACCACCAATAATCACAATATCATGTTTCTTCATTTTAACACTTCCTAACTAAGTAGTAACAACATTGGTGAGGTCAAATATTCCTTAAATGTACGTAAGAATCGTCCTGCATCTCCACCATCAATCACGCGGTGATCAATTGATAAAGAAAGCGGTAAGATATCTCGTACAACAATTTCTCCATCTACGACAACTGGTTTTTTACTAATACGTCCAATTCCAATAATCGCAACTTCAGGAAACTTAATCACTGGTGCACCGAATGTAGAATCAAAGATTCCATAGTTCGTCACCGAGATTGTTCCATCATTTAAATCTGATAATTGAATTTTCTTTTCGCCTGCTTTTTCTTTCATTTTATGAAGTTCTTTGGCAAGTTCAAAGATACTCAATTTATCTGCATCTTTAATATTTGGTACAATCAATCCATCTGGTGTATCAACTGCGACACCAACATTGATGTAATCTTTATAAATCAATTCTTTTGTTTCACTATCATAACTTGTATTAAACTGTGGATATTCATGAATTGCCGCAGTCAACGCTTTGATGATTAGTGGCATATAAGTTAAATGCACACCTTTTTCTTCTGCGAGTGCTTTTTGTTCATTTCTAAACGACACAAGTTTACTCACATCTACTTCATCCATCACAGTTGTATGTGGAATAACTGTTTTTGAAAGACTCATGTTTTTCGCAATTGTTTCACGTAGTTTCGATACTTTTTCACGACGTACTCTTGACTCATCAAATTTTGGTAAAGAAGCATTCACTGCTTGGTAAGAACTACTTGGTGTTTTGCTTTCTTCTTGTTTCTTACCTTCACTTTGATTTGCCGCTTTTTGAATATCTTCTTTCATTACGCGTCCTTGTTGTCCACTACCTTTGATGGTTTTAATGTCGACACCCAAATCTTTCGCAAGTTTACGAGCTACAGGTGTAGCAAGTACACGTTTTTGTTCAATTTTTTCTTCTACGTCATCTTCATAAGCCGCAATGACATCATTCGAAACAGAAATCTCCCCAACTACTCCAGCAGACTCTTCTTCATCTTCACTAACAGCTTCTTTTTTTGGT
>DFNN01000079.1 GCA_002376065.1 Caryophanales bacterium UBA3566 | reverse complement strand
ATTTTATCAAAAGAAAATCGTTCCATATCTTTACCAATGGTCTGTTGAATCAAGTCTTTTTTCTGATTCAAATACTGTTCATCGACCCCTTTTAAAACGATCAAAAACTCATCACCACCAAATCGAACAACCATCCCCTCATCCCTAAATACTTTCAATAAACCTCGCGCAAACACTCTCAACACTTCATCCCCAACAATATGTCCAAACGTATCATTGACATCTTTATAATTGTCCAAATCAATCATCACAACCGCAAAACCTTCCCCATCATCCTTCAAATGACGGATGTATTGATCCGCTTTCAAACGGGTATACAATTTTGTGACATAATCACGATTATTCGTAGTCGTTTCTAAAAAGATATAGACAATCGAAGTCGCAAGTGCCATCACTGGCCAAATCAACAAAACACCATAAAACATTGTCTGAAAAATTCCCGCAATAAAGACAATACCCAAAAACAAGTAAATCGTCCAAATGACATCTCTTATTTCCTCTAAATGCTCTTTGTAAATTGTCATGATGATACTATAAACAAACAACAACACAAATAAGAAATAATACAACTCAAAAAAGAATCCACGGACATAGATATTCTCTTCATTAATATTAAAAAGAATTGGTACAAATAAGTTCACAATCGTAAACAAGGTCGTAATGAGTGCTACCCACAAATAATATCGTTTCTGCTGTAAACGTTCCTTAGAACGATACATCACATAATCCACATAAGAAAGCCAAAAAGATACAATAAATCCAACAGAAATAAACAATAAACTATTCACAAGATACGATAAATAGTAATACAAATCTCCTTCTAACCCATCAACAACCCAAGAAAAAACCTCCATCAATAAAATCCATATATTCGACGCAATAATATATAGAATTAACTTACTAGAAACTGAGTATATCTCCCTACGCAACACAATTAATACAAACAACATCCCCAAATAAAGTATGGCATAAATACTAATATCAAAATGTAAGAATGTGCCCATATCCATGATGAGCCCTCCAATCTAATACTTTTCTCTTAAAATACGCAAAATACTCATTTGGCTATGATCAAGCTTAATCAAATATGTCTCTTTCCCAACACTTAATGTTAAGTCCCTTCTTAAGGTTAATGTTGGATTCATTACATCAGAAAACAAAAACTCTTTTTCAATTGGCCCTGAAATCTTCATCAAACCATCCTCCAAAACCAAATCCACATGGCCAATAGAAATGCGCTGTCCATTTTTATATAAAATCTCAAACATCTCACCACTCGAACAAATACGCTCTTCTAAGAGTAAACTACGATGGTCCTTTTGAAAATGATTCCAATCAACCAAATTATCATATGCAAATCCATGTAAGAACCCATAGTCATCCATATACCCTTCTGTCTCACATTCTTTACATCTAAATTGATGTTTCTCACTCTCAAAAGAATTGATCGCATGACACTTAGGACAAATATATAACACATCTTCAATCCCCTCAGCCAATGCCCTAGAAGGATGCTTAATCATATGCTCACGTTGAAACACATAATCATTATTATAAAGTTCTTTTTGAATCTTTAAAGAGACTTCCTTCACACTCATCTTCTTCAAATCTTCTTTTTTTATCGCAATTTGATAATCCAAAAAAGCTTTTCTATTTCTTCTTTTTACCCTAGCCCATCTAGGACGTGACAAATAACCACCTTTCACATTGGCAGTCACCACATCCACATTAAGCTTCTTAATCAGTTTAAATGTCGCCTCTTCAATATAATTCGTCTCACCATAAAACGTCGTATCTCCCTCAGGAAAAATCAAAATAGGATACCCTCTTTTCACCGCACCAATCAAACCACGAACCGTTCTTACATCACTTGATCCCTTAGATTTCGCTATCGTTCTAGCAACATGCGTTAACAAAAACTTTGTCGGTTGTTTGGTATATAAATTCTCACTCGCAACAATATAAGGAATTTTCCATAAAGGCATCGGTACATGAACCACATCAAACAAAAAAGTATGATTGCTTACAATCACATAAGGTTCTCTTCTAGAAAACTTAAATTCCCCATGCGCAATTTTCCTAGTCTTCATATCAAACTTCATCCAAATCCAAGCAATCGGACGAATGATGTTCAACAACACCGCATGCACAATCTCTTTGACTTTACTTTTTTTCATTTTGACCACCTCGGTAATGTAATAAATAATGCTGCAACAAAAGCGCAGTTTTCACATCTGTAATCTCACCAGCATTAAGCATCTCTTCACACGCATCCACCGAATAGACCACACGTTCAATAAACTCATCCTCATCTGCCAATGCCGCATCCTCTTTATATTCACAATCAAACGCAATATACAAATCTATCGCTTCATTCGAATACCCTAAACAATTATAAATCGTTTGTACAAAACGAATATCCTCACTCACATAACTCGTCTCTTCTTCAAGTTCACGAATCGCACATTCTTTACTATCTTCATTTGCCTCATCTTTTTTACCCGCAGGTACTTCCAAAGAAACCATCCCAATCGGATAACGATATTGTTTTGTCAATACAATATCACCATTCACCGTCACAGGCAACACAGCCGCCGCACCCAAATGTTCAATATATACTCGAGAAGTAATCTTTCCATTAGGCAACACTACTTCGTCTTCATAAAGATCCAAAAATGAACAATGATACTTCAATGTATGTGACTTTCTTTTTTCCTCAAACTTCATTTCATCAGCCCACTTTCTATCTTCATTATACCAATAAAATCAAAAAAAAGCATTTTAACCATGCTTTTTATTTTTATAAAATATATAATAACTCGCACTAAAAATCATCACATATCCAACCAAACTGACCAGATCAGGTATCTCAGAGAAAAATAACCATCCTAAAATCCCCGCAAATAACACATTAAAATAATTAAAAATACTGATTTCCCGCGCAGCCGCATATTTATAAGCAAGCGTAATCCCAAACTGCCCTACCGTCGCAAATAAGCCAGCAAGCAACAAATAAACAACCTGAATCCAACTCATTACCTCATACTGAAACAACACAAAAGGCAATAAAAATAACACACTAAAACTAGAAAAGAACAACACCACCGTATAAGTAGATTCCTTATTACCTAGTACTCTAAGCATTGTATAAGCTGCCCCCGCAAACATCGCCGCACTGACACTGGTGATATAAGGAATAATCTCCACATTAAAGGCTGGTTTTATAATCAAAATTGTCCCTAAAAAAGCAACCACAATTGCGAGTACTTGATAACGTTTCACATGCTCTTTTAAAAACAAAGCACTAAACATAATCAAGAAAAATGTACTCAATTTATTCAACATATTTGCGTCACTAATGACCAACCGATCGATCGAATAAAAGAACAACACCATTCCAACTGTCCCAAACAAACTACGCCAAAGTAAATACTTACGATGTTCTCTCTTACCAAACAAAGAAAGTCCATTTCTCTTCACCATATAAAATGCCAACCCCGCAGAAATCACATTCCGAAACAACACCTTTTGTGTTGCCGGTAAATCACCCGCAAGTTTGACAAATATACTCATAAACGCAAAACCAAGCGCACTAAATATTAAAAATATCGCACCTTTTTTTAAATCACTAAACTTTTCCATCTCATCACCAAAACTTATTTTACCTTAAAACAAATAAAGCAGCAAATAATAAACAATCGGCACCAACACCGCCGGCAACAAATCACCAACATGTATTCTTTTAATCTCTAAAATATTAATCCCTATCGCCATAATCAACACACTACCAACCGCGCTCATTTCAACAATCAACATATCAGGCATATAATTCCCAAGCAAAATGCCCAACACAACAATCACACCTTGATACAAAAACACACTCACACTCGAAAAAAGCACACCAAAACCAAGTGTCGCCGCAAACACAATTGCGGTCACACCATCAAGCAAACTCTTCACATAAAGCGTATCATAATTACCACTTACACCCGCTTCAATCGATCCAACAATCGCCATCGCACCAACACAATATACAAGCGACGCTGTTACAAACCCTTTTGCGAATGACCCTTCTTCTTTTCCTTTGAATCGCTTTTCTATTTTTAAGCCAAGCAAATCTAACCGATATTCTATTTGCAGCAAACTACCAACAAGCCCACCAATCGCCAGACTCATCACCAGCAACAACGTCGAATTACTCTTCAATGCTCCAGCCAAACCAATCACAATCACACTAAGTCCAATCCCCTGCATCACCACAACTTTTAATCGTTCACTCAAGCCATGTTTTAATACCAGTCCAATCAAACCACCAATGACAATTGCCAAGCTATTCACCACTACGCCAACCATCTGAATCACCTCTTTTATTTATTATACAATAGTTCATTAGAATTGAAGTAACTTTCTTTTTTTAGTATAATATATATAGGAGGAGATACAATGGATATTAAACAAGGAAACAATAAATTTTATATCGGTGAAAGCGAAGACGATTTTACCGCAGAAATCACTTTTGTCTATATCAATAAAGAAGCAATCAACGTTAATCATACCTTCGTAGACCCATCTCTTAGAGGTGGTGGCGTCGCTAGAAAACTCATGGACAAAGTCGTTGAATTCGCCATAGAAAACAATTTAAAAATCAAACCAACTTGCTCATACGCAGTCAAAGTATTTCCAAGATACCCAGAATACGAGCAATTAATTTACAAAAGTTAAACTCAATACCTTTCACAGTTTTGTGAAAGGTATTTTTTTCTTTTTAAAACACGTAAATCTTGTTATAATAGTCTTCGAGGTGAACAAAATGAACTACAATGACATCCTAAGAACCAAACTAACAAAAAACATCAAAATATCTCTCATACTATTTATATTCACGTTTCTTTTTTTTCTATGGAAACTTTACCAAATCCTTTTCACTGATCTCTTAGAAGTTCAGTATGTCCTAATAATGAAAGATTATATCCCCATCTTTTTCGCAATTCACGGACTCTTAGCGTTATTATCTTCCGTCATCATCAAACATAAATTTGATTCCTTATATCCCCATCATCAACTCGCTTTATTCTTACTACTAGGATTATTGTTCTTTCCTTTTAATGCCTATCTAATCTATCTAGGTATCGAAAAATACAAAGAACAACACAAATACAAAAAGACACTCGTTTTATCAATTTTGATAGGCTTAACACTCATTATTTCCCTTTACACCCTATCAATATCACAAACAAAAGATATAAAACCAATCTATCTAAACGAATACATCATCGAAGGTATCTATAGGTTAGATGATGAAAACTTTGTCACATTAACGGTTACTGGATTAGCCCGTGGTAAAGAACTTAAAAACATCACATACGACGCTCAATTCACCTTTGACGCACCTGATTTATCCTTAGTTGGGACTGAATTTGTTCAAATCTCGATGAACGTCAAACAAACATGTATTGTCTATGCTTTTACCGAAGCACAAGAAAATGAAGAAATGACTTGCACGATTGATCAATTTACTGAAGCAAGTAATCGCCTATATACGATTGATGACTTCACCCAATTTGAAGATTTATATGTGGAAATAGGACAAATTGATGTAGACTTCGTCATGTCTCGAACACACGCTGGCGCAATGACGATAACCAACAGAACATTCAAAGAGAATGTTTATGATCAATACAATTAAAAAATACTCGTTCATCATTGAACGAGTATTTTTTTTTAATATAATTCAGGTCTTCTATTCTTTAAAATCGGTATCGCATTTCGCACTTCTTTGGTTTTTTCCCAATCAAGTTTCACCGTGAAATACGATGCTGCCTCACCAAGTTCAACCAATACTTCACCATAAGGATCAACCGCCATACTATGTCCATAAGGTTCATAGTTTCCATAAGAATCTCTCGCTGTTGAAGCCGCAATCACATACATCTGGTGATCAATCGCACGTGCTCGCATTGTCACTTTCCAATGAAGTGGTCCAGTAAATGTGTTGAATTGTGCTGGTACAAATAATGCCTTCACATCATGACTCGCAAGATAACTCACAGCCTCAGGAAAACGAATATCAAAACAAATCAAAATCCCTGCTCGCCCATAAGACGTATCAAACATCGCAAAGCGACTACCCGCACTTAAGACTTCACTCTCATCATAACTAGTCCCATCAGGATACGTTACTTTAAATAAGTGCGTTTTATCATAATGTGTGAGTTCTCTTCCATACTCATCAAAAATATAACTTCTGTTATAAATATGACGTTTGTCTTTCACTGGCATACTACCCGCAATCAAATATATATTATTGCTTTTGGCAAGATCTTTTAACCAATCAAAGATTTTGTCTTTTTCTTTAACTTTGTAATCCTCAAACGATTCATTATCATAAGGACATAAAAACATCTCAGGAAACATCAATAAATCCGTTTTCGTTAAATCAATCTCACTAAGCAACTCTTCAATATGTTTTTTCGTATCCTCTACATCTTTATAGACTTTATTTTGAATCACCGTTACATTCATTTACTTCACCCTTTTTCAACTTCATTATCTATCGCTTTAAGGTAACAACTCAACAATCACACTATTTTGTGAACGGAAAGAAATGTTGTCTCCTACTTCTTTTTCAATGAAATACTGCATATCAGGAATATCAAAATTACTGACATCTAACACATAAAATACTCCCTCAACTTCAATCCAATATAAAGTGTTTCCTTCATTGACATAACTTCTAATTGACTCAATCACACCAACTACTTCAGTTAATGCAGACTCATCGGCTGCGCCTAAACGACGTAAATAATCATTGTAAGCACCACGTTTGGTCTCATTCATACCCAAAACTTCAAGCTCTTGGACATTGATATATACATGTCGTAAGATACGTCCATCTTCCCCTTTAATCAAAATGTAATAGGTTGGAGACTCTTCAATGTTAACAGGAATCGGAAAAGACGTTGTAATATTATTTTGTGGCAACAATGTCAACACTTTATTCATCGCTGCTGATTCTGTCGCTCCAGGGAACTCATAAAGTGTTGTTTCTTTGGTTTTTGCATCCATATAAACAAACCCAATCGTAGATTCATCACTACCAGCACTAGTTAAACCAGTAAATACATTTAAACGTCCATCTTTTAATACAGTTCTTGTACCACGAGAAGATGCCAAAACACCACGTTGAGCAAACACACTATTTAACCAACCATCTTGGAGCGCACCATAATAGTTTAAATGTTTCACAAATATACTTGAATTATACACACTTTCTACCCAGTCAGGTACATCTAGGGGATCATATACAGAAACTTCACCAGTCACCGCATCAACCACTGCGATTTTGACAATATCATCTCCACCATTGATAAAAATCGTTGGCAATGAATACTGCATCACATAGTATGGATGTCCACTATCATCAATTTCAAAGAAAGAATCTTCTAATTGATATTTATGTAACCCATTATAATACGCATGACGTGTTAAATTCGTATTAAAATAACTACTCTCAACATAGGTCAAACCTTCTTCACCACGAGCAATCAAATTCACAAGTTCAGCTTCCGCCGTTACTTTGTTGATTAAGATATAACCAGGCGTACCTGTTTTTCGATTGTTGATGTATTTAAACAATCCACGATATTCAAGCGGCGCAACCAAATACTGTTCACCTTGATACAAAATATCACTATATCTTCCAGGTTCAAACTCACTACCTAGCGCTGGGAATTCACCCATTTTTAAAGTACCTAACTTCGCACCGTACTCTTTGTCGACAATTGGCAACGTATCAACATTGACCGTATTAACATCATCAGTAAATGTCTTCGTCTGTACATCGATTAGCGTCGCATATTCTTCCGCATGCAAATACACACGTCCACCAAACAATCCATAAAAGACTGTTAAAACAACCAAAGATCCAATGACCAATGTATAAAAACGTAAACGTATTTTATCACTAAATTTTTGATAATAATTCACCACAATAAAACTCGCAATTAAGAAAATGGCCACATAATACACAATTCCTAAATAGCGTAAATTAATTTTAAACATCCAAATATAATTCGCTAAGATAAACACAATCGCCATCACTACTGGCGCTACATACATCAACCATGAAGGTCCCGTACTAAACTGACGTTGTTTGACCTCACGTATCACTCCATGACTCGCTAAGCCCTTCACCATATCTTCACTCACTTCAGCTTGTCTTAAGATATCGTATAAAGATGCTTTTTCTTGTGCAAACAAATATTCCACAACACGAGATTGTTCTGTTGTTAAGTTGTGATCACTTGATGGATTCAACTCATAAAAAATCATCTGATTTTTCGTCTTACCGCTACTATATTTGCTATTTTGCATGTTTGATGTAAACAACATAATTAAAAATCCAAACAGCAATAATTCAACAATAAATGCCAATATACCTAAAAATGCCATAAAAATCCCTCCAAGAATTTATCTTTTTCATACTTATATTATAGCACAGAAAATATAAACATCGTATTAATCGACTCAATACAAAAGGAAACAAAATCTTATCATAAATCAAAACAATATTTCACATAGTTTTGCTACAATAGAATATCTTTAAAACTCCTAAAAACATATAAAGCAAAAAAAACAACATCGACGTCCTGATGTTGTTTTTTATGTTTACTGATTAAAAGGACCCATATTTCCAATTCGATCAATGATCCCAAATCCAAATCCAAAGAAAAACATTAAGATAAACAAAATAAAGAATGGTAATACAATCGCAAGTAAATAATTCTTCAAAGACTTATTCGTAGAACTTGAAAGCAACAATACAAAAAACAATACAAAATTCACGACTGGTATCACCATTAAAATAAAGAATGCCCACCAACTACCAATCGTCATATGGTTCTTAGAAAACATCAAATTCCTCCTATCTATTATTCAATTCTTCAATCACACGTATTAATAATGCTGGATCATCTGTAATTATCCCATCTGCACCAGCTTCAATTAATCGAATCATTTCTGCTTCATCATTGATTGTCCAATAATGCATCGCCATATTGTGTTTATGAGTAAATCTTAACAATCTAGCCCCAGTCAAATCCAATTCATTGATTACTGGAAACCCAAATGATGCAGGAAGCTGTAACGCAGTATACACCGTTGGTTGATAAAAAATACTTCGATATGTCAATGCTTTTAACACCATATCTCTTGCTTCTGTTTCTGAAGTAGATAAATAAATCTCTGGATAGTTTATCGCAATATGTTCACTAATATCATGAAACGCCGTGGCGACCAACACGTGACCTTCTAAATCAAAATCTTTGATCATTCCAATCAATCTTTCTGCGATTTCAATTCTCTTCGCTTCTCCATCTGCCTTGATTTCTATATTGTACAGAATATCATCATTAAAGGCAGTAAATACCTCTTCAAGTGTCGTCAAATAGACACCTTCATTCACCCAATCTTCAAATGTTAAATCACGAAAAGGATATTCTCCATCTTCATTTTGAAAATGATAACCAAAATTACAATTCTCATACACTTCTTGATAATTCATTTCATATAATAACCCATCACAATTACTACGGTCTTTGATATTCCCAGTATCATTTTCACCATGACGCAGAACCAACACATCATCTTTCGTCATTTGAATATCGATTTCTAAAACATCAACACCAAGATCAAAACTATATGTTAAAGCACGCATCGTATTCCCAGGATTTTTTAATCTCCCACCAGCGTGTGCCATCACCAACGTATCTCCATCATTTGCTTCTTTTCTCCAAGGATTGTCTCGTTCATATTTCGGTACTGGCACAATCTCCAAAATAAGAATCAAAAGCACAAAAAATCCAACAAACATCAATCCTCTTTTTAACCATTTCATATTTTTACCTCATAAGCATCGATGATATCATCGATTTCTTTTAACAATTTTTCCATTGATTCCTTCATCTTCACCAACCCTATTTGCTCAAAATACAAAACACCCTCAACACTTACTTCAAGTTGATGTTCATTTGACCCAACAATCGTAAGGTTCTTTATCTCCTCATTATAAGGAAATGCATCATACATCGCAACTTTCTCTACGGTTGATCCATTGATAAAAAGCGTCAACACATGTCCCACAAAATTCTTTGTACCTTCCATTTTTACTTCTTTATACTCGAACGCTACTTCACGGTAAATGCCACCAAATTCCTTTTTGATTTTACATGTATCAAATTGATAAAACTTTTCCATCAATAGTGCTTTATTTAACTCTTCTTCAATCAATGATAATTTTGCTTTATTTATATCCAACGTTGCCGCAATATCAAGGACATTATCAGTCAACACTTTACGTTCTTTTGCGGCATGAATTTCATCGAAATACCACCAAAGAATTATCGATATAATCAATAATATCGCCAATACAACCAACCAAGATTGATTTTGATCAAGCGCAACTATTAATGTAAATAAACTCAACGGTAACACAATAATTCTTAACCACAACATTTGTTTTTTTTCCATATGACCACCCTCAGTAAAATTATCTTTATTATACCTCATATAGCGAAGAAATCAAAACAATCATCCTTCGATCTTGCACTTCTAAATAAGAAAACCATTTTCTTTCAACAAATACACTCTAAAGCGCTAAACAAAAAACCATTAAGAGTTTCTAAAAAAGTATTGACAACGCTTACATATTCATATAGAATAATCTTGATAAACAAACAGAGGAGCACGCCGATTGGTATTTCTTAAGACATCGCATGGACGCGACTTAAGAAAGAAGGAATGGCTTGCCGAAAGTCTGATTGGGTCCATCCAATTATACTTGATGAATAAGGGCACACTTTATTCATTGTCAGATCAATGATGAGCTGTTTAGATGAAAATCTAAATTGCTCTTTTTATTTTAAAAAAAAATCAAAGAGGTGAGTCACTTGAAAAAAGGAAAAACAATTCATGAACTGACAATTGGTGAACAAGCTTTTATCACCAAAACAATCAAAGAAAAAGACGTAGAAACATTCGGTCACATTACAGGAGATTACAATCCTGCTCATTTTGATGAAGTATACGCAGCCACTACAATGTTTAAAAAACGCATCGCTCATGGAATGTTGATTGGTTCATTGTTTAGTCCTATTTTAGGATTACAACTGCCTGGACCAGGTGTGATTTATGTCACGCAATCATTAAAGTTTACTCGTCCAGTGTATTTTGAAGATACCATCACCGCGACCGTCACGGTGAGTGAAATAGACATCGAGAAAAACCGTGTTACATTGTCATGTGAAGCAACCAATCAAGATGGTCAAGTGGTCGTCAAAGGGGAAGCTGTGATGATGCCAAGAAAGGCGGATAAACAGTGAAAACAATCGAACCAGTAAACCAAATCACCAAATATGTCAAAGATGGAATGTCAGTGATGGTAGGTGGGTTCATGGGATGTGGAACACCTGAAGCATTCATCGATGAACTTTTGAAGGCAAACATCAAGGACTTAACAATTATATGTAATGACGCAGGATACCCAAATAAAGGTGTTGGGAAACTGATTGTCAACGGACAAGTATCACACCTTATTGCTTCTCACATCGGCTTAAATCCTGAAGCGGGAAAACGTATGGGCGACGGAACAATGAAGGTAACATTGG
>DFNN01000151.1 GCA_002376065.1 Caryophanales bacterium UBA3566 | reverse complement strand
TTCTTTTTATGAACATGATTGCAGTGAACGTATCCAAACGCTTGCGGAAACTATGGAACTGGATTTAAACAGAAAAATCCAAGATTTGTCTTATGGTAATAAAAAGAAGGTTGGAATTGTTCAAGGATTATTGCATTCTCCAGACCTCATTATATTAGATGAACCAACCAGCGGGTTAGACCCTTTGATGCAACAAAAATTTTTTCAACTAATTAAAGAAGAAAACAAACGTGGGGCGACTGTTTTATTTAGTTCTCATATTTTAAGTGAAGTCCAACAACTTTGTGATCGTGTTGCGATCATTAAAGAAGGGGAAATCATTGATATTCAAGACATCAAAACATTAAAAGAGGATACCTATAAAAAAATCACCATCAAAGGTGAAGGCTTAAATCACGGGAAATTCAAGATTGATGGAGTAAGTGAACTACAAGAACGAGATGAAGAAGTGACCTTTTTCTTCAAGGGTGATGTCAATCAAATCATTAAAATCATTTCTAGTTTAACATTGCGTGATTTGGTGATTGAAGAACCGACCTTAGAAGAAATCTTTATGCATTATTACGAGTAGGTGATAAAAATGAATATGTTTATATTTGAGTTAAAACAATTAAGATTTTCTATTATCATATGGTCACTTTCTTTAAGTGTTGGTTTGATATTCTTCATGGCTTTTTTTCCTGTTTTTTCAAACGATACACTTGCGATGAATGATTTATTGTCAGAGTATCCTGAAGAATTTTTGGCATTCTTTGGGATGAATAGCGACCTACCTTTTACGGAATTGATGGGGTATTTTGCCTTAACTTACACTTTTTTACTGATTCCAATTTCTATTCAAAGTGCGAATTATGGATTTCATATCTTGAGTGTGGAAGAGCGTGAGTTAACTGCTGACTTTTTACTAACAAAACCAATATCACGAGGTGCTATTTACAAAGCGAAGTTGTGGGCTGTTTTAAGTACTATTTTGATTACAGATGTCATCTTATTTGCGATGTCGTTCGCATCATTATATATGTTCCGTTCTGGAGAAGCCGTCAATTTCAAAGGTACTTGGGTGTTTTTGGCATCGATGATTCTATTTCAATTATTTTTCTTAAGTGTAGGTATGGTGATTAGTGTCTTTGTAAAAAAAGTATCGAGTGTACTTGCCTATTCTATGAGTTTAGGATTTGGTTTTTATATTATTTCATCATTGGGAATGATGATAAGTTCTAATGTATTAAAAATATTATCACCATTCTCACATTTTGATCCGAACTACCCATTGATTCATGAAAGAATGAATATTGAGCGTATCTGGATTTCTATTGTTGTGATTGTTTTGTCGTTTATTACGAGTTATATTCTTTACTTACGACGAAACATCAAATCGTTGTGAGGTGGTATTGTGAATATTATTAAAAGAGAATTGAAAGCGAATTTAAAAAGTTTTATCATTTGGGCAGTTGCTTTGAGTGTGATTTTCTTAACTGCTTCTACTGAGTTTGAAGCGTATTACGGAAATGAAGATATCATCGAAGCAATGAAAACATTTGAACAACTTTTTGCGGCTCTTGGTGTGAGTATTGAAGATATGACAACACCAAAAGGATTTTTGGTGTTGGTCTCAATATACATCTATTTACCCTTAAGCATTTATGCAGGGTTGCTAGGTAGTGGTATTATCTCTAAAGAAGAAAAAGATAAAACAGCGGAATTCTTGTTCACGATGCCAACATCAAGAAGACGTGTCATTACAGCGAAATTGATTGTCTCAATCATTTATATTATATTACTTGATATTGTAGCGATAGGCATCAATATTTTTGCTTACTCAAGATTTGAATTATCAAGTGATTTTTATCAGTTTACTTTGTATCTATGGCTTGGTGTATTGATCACAGAATTGATTTTCTTATCGATTGGGATGTTTCTTTCCAGTGTCTTGAATCAATATAAATTGTCTGGCTCTATCACGATTGGGATTTTGATATCTACATTTATGATTTCAATGTTGATTGGGTTTGTTGAAGAAGCTGAATTTTTACAATACATCACTCCTTTTCAGTTCTTTCCTGCTGAAAAGATGGCCAATACTTCATTTGAGTTTGTCTATTTGTTGATTACCTTTGTCATTGTTTGTTCTTCTATTGGTGGACTCTATTACTTCTATCAAAAACGTGATTTAACCATTTAAAAAGGCCAATTATTGGCCTTTTTTTATGATTTAAGTAAAACTTTTTTCTTACTTTTCATAAATTCTTTTTTCGCTTTTAATAGATAATATACACCAAACAGTACGATGTATAAAACCAAATTGATTGTTAGGGTATAATTCAATAAAAGATGAATCGATAATAAAATATAAACAACGTACGCTGCACTTTGTAATTTTCTCCATGTATGAATGGTCATTTTTTTGCGTACCGCTTTAAATGACGTAATGAATAATGGAATCATAATAGCGTACGCAATCACACCAAGGATAGCAAGTGATCTTTCACCATTGATTGCTTCTAAGATATAGTGTAATCCATGTGGTGTAATCACGATAAATCCGATGATTGAATACTCTCTTCTAATGCTCATGAGTTTCTTTTGTAATTTGCTTTTTGGTAAAGCACCAGCAATCATCACTAAATAAAATAATGCAAGTCCCATAAACCCTTGGATAATGGGTTTAAATATGACCATATCACTTTTTAGTAAGGCGAGCACAGCTAAAACAGTGAATATACTATATAATTTAACGCTATGTTTTCGAATCAATGAATCTTTATAAAATGCTAAAACAGTCAATATAACTAGTAATATTAGTGCAATCATCACTTTCTCCTTATGTTTTTGGTCTTATAATGTCTAGATACTCTTTGATCATATTATTTCTACCTTCTTTTGACAAAAGATGATATTCTTTTTTATGATCAATAATCGCATATCTCAGTAATAATCCAACAATGATTTCTGTATACCTTGATGGATTTTCTTTGATATGCTTTATAGAAAAATATTCTTTAATCGTTTCTTTTGTTTGTTCATGGATGTTGTTGATGATATGAAACTTTTCAGGCAGTGTATCTGCCAACGTTTCTGTAATCAACATACGGACAATCGCATGGTTTAATGAAACCATTTGAAGTTTTTGATCAATCAGTTTTGTAAAGAACGCGTCAAATGGCAACGCAAAATCAAGCGCTTCTTCTTTGTGAAAAGAGGTTGTGAAAATATACTTCACTGTCTCTTCAAACAAATTCTTTTTTGATGTAAACTTACGAAATAATGTAATTTCAGCGACAGAAGCAGCTTTTGCGATTTCAAGCGTAGTCGCTTGTTGGTACCCTTTTTTGGTAAATACATCTAAGCTTGCCTTAATGATTTGCATTGTTTTATCCATGACGATCTCCTTTTGCTAAGTTGTTTTTTTTAATGACAAAATAGCGGGTAAAATAATGATTGTACTCAGTAATGCTAGTGATAAATTGACTAGTGTCATTATACCAAAATTTGAGAGTATTTGGAAGTCAGAAATAATAAGTGCACTAAACCCTCCCATCGTTGTTAAGATTGACGCAAATATCGGTTTAGACATTTTACTCATCGCTTGTTCTACTGCAGTACTTGGATCGATTTCTTTTTCTTCATAATATCGATTCGATATGAGAATCGTAAATTCGGTTCCTATACCGATGATTAAAGCTCCTAAGGTTGCGGTTAATGGTGTATAAAGAATACCAAACAGATACATGATTCCTCCACTCCATCCAACAATCAACGCAATTGGTATGAGTGGTAATATCGCTCTTGAAAATTTTCGATAAATGAGCAACAAACTGAAGAACACGAGCGCCATTCCTATGATGGTTATTTCGTAACGTCCACTTGTCAGTGCGTCCATCATTGCGACATCGATGGTTGATTGTCCAGTAACAACGATGTTCATCGTTGACGTGTTTTCTTCAATCACAAACAGATTGATGTCATCAATAAACGTACTTAATTCGTCATTATCCATCTCATTCATTGACAAATAGACAACCATTGATGTTTGATCTTCATTGACAAACAATCTTAATTGGTCTTCATGAATCATATTGACATCTTCAATTCCTCCAATGTTCATGATTGTAAAGAGTGATTGTACTTGAATGATTTCATCGTGAAACTCAGACGCAATTGCTTGTTCAAAGTCACTAAGATAATTCATTTTTTCATCACTTAATAAAGTATCACCATCAATCAATAAAACAAGTTGTTCTGTTGATCCGATTTTGTCACGCAAAATATGAATATCTTTTAATGCCTCACTGTCTTGAGGCATGAATGTTTCAATATTTGTTTCTGCTTCTACTTGCGTATCAAAATATAATCCAACTGATGCGGTCAATACAGCGATGATAAGAATAGGATATTTCACTTTTGCAATCCCTCTAACAAGCTTTTGCATCACGCTATTTTGTTTTTTTACTTTTCTTACGTTCACTTTTTTCTCTTCATCGGTAAAATAATGATCTTTGACAAATAGCAGAGGAATTAAGAAGAATGTTGCTAATAAGAACGCAACGACAATCCCAATCGTCAGCATTGTCCCAAAATCTTGAATCATTGGCACACTACTACGATACAAACTTAACAAGCCCATCGCAGTCGCAATCATTGCCACTAAAACAGCTGGTAAGATACTTTTCACTGTTTCTTTTAATGCTTTTTTTGATCGTTCTTTATGCATCTTCTCCACCTCTTGTATATACTTCTTCATATCTACTTTGCATCTGTATACTGTAATCTATTCCAAGCCCAATTAATACCGGGAATACAGCCATCGAAACCATTGTTAAACCAATGTCTAGCCAACCCATTAACCCAACGGTCCCAATCACTGCCATAAAAATAACAATTAATGGTAATAATCTTGCTCTAACAGGATATACAAGAAATAAGACAACCACCATAATCACTGCGGCAAACATCATCATTATTTGCATAGACTCCATCATTGATGATTTGATGTCAAAATCAAGTACTGGTTTCCCACTAACCAATACTTCTTCATTAGGATATTCTTTTGTTACTTCATCAATCGTACTTAAAATCAATTCCATATCATCTTCAGAATATCCACTAGTCGTATTGATGATGACTCTTAGTGTTGATTCATCAACCATAAATCCTTGAAACATTGGTCGTAAGACATCATCTTCATAAAGCATCATGTTTAATCCTTCTTCAGTGTTTGGCAATCCTACATCAAAAGTATCTACTAACGAAGATATCATCGCCAAATTCACACTCATACTCATAAATTCATTACTTAGTACACTTAGTTGCGTTTTCATTTCCGTCATTTGCTCAATCAAGACAACTTGTGAAGACGCCATTTGTTCTAACCCTATAATCAATTGATCGAGTGCTTGGATTGTTTGCGTTGGCACTTCATTCAAACTTCCATAACCTTCTAGTTGGGTTAAATTCATATTGACTTGTGAAAGTTGTGCGATGATGGCCCCCACTTCAATTTCAAGTGTTTCATCAGTAATCACTAGATTATCTAAAGCACTAATATTTGCTTCTAAAAGTGTATTAGATCCTTCT
>DFNN01000011.1:20945-22632 GCA_002376065.1 Caryophanales bacterium UBA3566 | reverse complement strand
AGTTCTATTGTAAACGCACACCGAAATTCTCACTTAATGTGTCCACTTTATTGACATAAAAGCAGTTTCCTGATAAAATAAAATACAACTATTTATGGAATTGTTTTTGGGAAACGGGAAAATACGGTCAAAAAAAATAAAATGCAAAAAAGTGCAATATTTATGTAGTTGCTTGCATTAGTATAATGAAAACAAAAAATGAAAGGAAGAAAAAAATGAAAAAATTAAGTTTATTATTATTGGTATTATTCGCAACAATTAGTCTTGCAGCTTGTGATGGAGTAAATTTAGATGGAGACAAAGACAAAGAAAACAATGACAATACTCCGACTGTTACAGAAAATGATCCTGAACTAACAACAGATTTAGCCTCAGCAACATTTATATCACAAGGTTTATTATCAAGTTCAACTAACTCAACTGTAACTTACCAAAGAGACACTCATGTCATGAAATTATCAACAGCACAAAACATGACTACAGAAGCTAGCATTGAATCAAGAATGGAGCAGATGATGACATATCTTGACATCATTGAAGTATTCTTAGATGGTTCACCAGAAGAAGTTTTAAATGTAGAACATGAAGAGTCTACGAAAGAAGGTTATTCTAGTCAGATATCATATCAAATTGAAGGTGTAACTTATAATGTTTATTATAATGTAGTAAACTCTGATGAAGATAACACTCTTGAAGAAGGAGAATTTACACTTGAAGGTATCCTAGAGTATAGTGATTTATCTTTCAATGTAAACGGTGGAGCAGAAACTTCTGCTACAGATGGAGAGATTGAATTATGGTATGAAACTGTTGACCCTGTTACTGATGACTACGTAAGAGTTGAAGTTTACAAGGACGCATTTGAACAATACTTCGAGATTGATTCATATATGAATGGATTAGATTCATATTCTGAAATTCGTATGGAAAAAGATGGATTAGACGGAGCAGTTGAGATTTACATCGATGAGAACGATATGGATTACACATACGAGATTACAAAAGAAGTAGATGGGAACAGTACTATATTTTACTTCGAGTACAGTGTCGGTGATGTTTATGGATCTATTGAAATGACAGTAACTATAGACAGTGAGGGTAATGAAGTACGACATTTCATCATTGAAGAAGGTGACTATTACCGCGAGTATACTGAAGGTATTTCTGACGATGATGCATAAACAAAACTGGATTGTATAACGATTTTAAGTAATTCTAAAAGTATTTCAACACTATTTATCGTGTTCTTATTAGTAGAATAAACTGATAAAAGAAATCAATTATGATGTGATAGATTACAAAAAAATGTATCACTCACAGAATCTGATCAATACATGGTATTATTAGAATAAAAACCATCATTTAGATGGTTTTTTTCTTACATAAGTAAAATATATTATAATCTATTATAACAATCATCATTTTATTTGTACGTCATAAAATTGTACATAGTTATCTAATCGTAAAAAACATAGCTAAAATGAAAAATGCATTAGGTTTAAGTTGTATGTGGTATATGTTCATAATATTAAGGGTGTACCTAAATATGTGTTAATAAAGTTTGAAAGTTATCCCTATTAGTAACATAATATGTTAGGATTAAAATAAATGATAGCATAATAGTTGTAGTAAAGTTAGTCTAGAGGTTATCAAAAACAGTGATAAAGTCCATAATGACAAGACAATT
>DFNN01000011.1:0-20631 GCA_002376065.1 Caryophanales bacterium UBA3566 | reverse complement strand
TCCATAATGACAAGACAATTGGAAACACATCGAGACTATTATCATAAAGGTTTTGCAAGTAAGTTATTAAACAAAGTTTTGTATGAATTAAAGCGAGACAAGATTGATACCATCTATTCCATTGTTAGAAATCATAACTATAAGTCATTAAACTTTCATTATAAAAACGGATTTAGTGTAGAAAATAAGGATGATGTAGATACTAAATTTGTCCTAAATGTTAAGGATCAAATAAGAAAAGAGTTGTTTGATAATTGGGCGAATAACTATAATAAAAGTGTGATAAAATCAGAACAAGAAGAAACATATCCCTTTGCTGGATATTCTAATATCAAGTATCAAATCATTGATATTGTTACAAAAAGGTCATTTGCACATATTCTTGATATGGGTGTGGGGACTGGTGAAATTACGTGTCCTTTATACAATCTAGGATATAGAGTAACAGGTGTGGATTTATCAGAAAAGATGATAGATATAGCCAAAAAGAAATTGCCTAATGCAATATTCATATGTGATACTTTCCAAAATTCTTTAACAAAACTGAATGCTCAGTATGATTTCATCATATTCAATTATTCGATTCATCACCTTGACTATCAAAGTCAAATAGACTTGCTTCTAAAAATTAATGAGAATCTAAGTAGTCAAGGAAGAATTATCATAGGTGATGTATCAACGATAAATAGAGAAGATATGAAAAAACTACAAGAAAAGTATAACTCTATATGGGATGATGAAGAATATTATCCAATACTAGATATTTATCAAAAAAGTGAATTAAGGAATTATTACAAAATTTCTTATGACAAAATAAACGAAGTAGCTGGATTGTTTGAGTTATTAAAAATATGAACTTTTAACATTATTTACAGTAAAGTTAGTATAGAGGTTACTTAATACTGTGATAAAGTCCATAATGACAAGATAGTTTTTTGTGTAGATGATAATATTATCTATAATACTTAACAAGATTAGCATGTAAAAATGATAAGGAGGCTCAGTAAAATGATTGAGTTAAGAAGAATAACAGAAGAAAATTTTGAAAAATGTATATCTTTATCTTTAAAAGAAGAGCAAAGTAAATATATTGCTTCAAATGCATATAGTTTGTCGCAAGCTTATGCAATTCAAAATGATGGGATTAATTTTCCTATGCCATATGCCGTGTACAAAAATAATGAAATGATTGGTTTCATTATGGCTGAATATCAACCTATTGATTCAAGCGATCCAGATGATGATGAAGACATATACTATTTGTCTAGACTAATGATTGACAAAAGATATCAAGGTAACGGATATGGAAAAGTAGCAATGAACAAGATGGTAGAGTTAGTTAAGACTTATCCGTTTGGAAAAGCTGAAGCGTTTATTTTGTGTGTATCGAAAGAAAACGAGATTGCATATGCTCTTTACAAGTCAATAGGATTTATAGATACAGGTAATATCGATGATGATGGTGATCAAATCTGTAGACTCGATATTTAAAAAAAATAATGTGTTTTATTTGAGGGTAAAAATGATGAAAAATACTGAATTCTATTATAAGAATGTATTTGCACCAAAACCGAATAAACCAAATCATATAGGGGTAGCAGTAATTATTCAATATGAGAATAAGATTTTACTAGAACATAGAGTAGATAGTGATAGATGGGCTATAATTGGTGGAGGCTTAAATATAAATGAAGATTTGGTTTCCTGTGCAATACGAGAGGTTTTTGAAGAAACCGGACTAAAAATCAATAAAAATCAATTGCAGTATTTTAACATATATGACGATCCTTCAAGAATAGCTCATTATCCAGACGGGAACGTTCTGCGCGTAATCACTGTTGTGTATCATATAAAACTATTTGATTTTCCTATATTAAAAACAAGTTTAGAATCTAAAGAATTGAAATTCTTTTCAAAAGATGAAATCATGCGCATAAAGATGGCTGAAACACATATTCCAATTATTCAGGAATACTATATCTTAGAGTAATTTCATTTAAGACATTGCTGCAGTAAATATACCAGAATTGTTATTTAAACTAGATAATAAATATGAACTTTTAACATCATTTATAGTAAAGTTAGTCTAGAGGTTGTAGTAAAGTTAGTCTAGAGGTTATCAAAAACAGTGATAAAGTCCATAATGACAAGACATCAGTACTATTTAAGTTTATTCCTATTCAAAAAACAGGGTTAACGCCTTTGTTTAGCGGACCATAGGAATAGACTTTTTTTATTATCTAGTGATAAACTAACATTTTGGACAGCAATTTGGACAATTTTAATTGGACAAATCGTTCTGGGATTTGAGGGGATTTAGAATTTGTTGATTTTACCAAAAACCGTGGAGTTGAGGGGATTTAAACTCAACACCTTAAATAATGATTTAAGACCGCCATTAAGCGGTCTTTATTTTTTTGTCTATATAATTTTGTCCTAATACAAGTCGATATATTACCAATCGATCATAAAATATTTTTAGACTCATCCATACACTTAAATGGCAAGAAGAATAGACCTGATATACTTGTTGTAGATAAAAATAATTGTGTTAAAGCAATGATAGAAATTAAGGCAAATATGGGATGGTGTAGAGATGCATCAAGAGTCATTGATGATATAATTATTAATGATAAGATTTTTAAATCACATAAAAATCTTAAATGTGAGTTTTCCAGAGAAGCAGAACAAGAGATAACTTATGATGATAAAGTTAAGTTGTTTTTAATTGCTTTTACCGACGGAAATTGCTCAGTAAGGAATCATGAAGCAAATAAGATATATGCAGTAGAACATGATGTTTTTCAGTTCAATTTATTCTCAGGTTGGTATGAGTCATTAATTAATTGTGAAATCGAACTGTTTGGAGAAGAAATTATAAAATAGATGTATATTAAAAAATTATTTAAAACTATAATCCCTTGGTACAAAGGGTAATACAGGATAATCCTGTAAATTAAATGGCAATTAGCCAGAAGGAGATACTTATGAAAAGTATTGAAATTATTGTACCAAGGAACCTAATTAAGAAGTTTTATCCACATCCAGAATCATATGGTGATGGAGATTATGTTGTTGATTTAGTTAATGGCATGCACACAGATGTATTCTATCGTGAAGAAGGAGATTTTATCACCATCACAAATGATAGAGAATTAATCTCATATCTAAAGAAGAATCGAGTGAATTCAAGAGAGTATTTCTTTAGGAATGGTGTTTTTTCATTACGTCACGCAGAAGCTTGTGATAATGAACTTATTAATGAATGGAAAGACCTTTCTCCAATCAGCATTCAACTAGACATACCTAGTAATCATGACTTACCATCAGAATCATTGTTTTGTTTCTATTGGATCGAAGTTGGAAAGGTCATGATAAAAGAAAACAGAATGATACTTGATATTTTTGAAAAAGACTTGATACATATGATTGATATTGGAATAGCAATAGACTTGTTAATTGAGCACCTCAAAGAAAAAGACTCCCATTAGTGGAGTCTGTTTCCTTGTCTGTTGATTAAGAGGTTATCAAAAACAGTGATAAAGTCCATAATGACAAGACACCTAGTCGCCACCGGATTTGAAATTCTTATTTCAAATCCGTTTTTTTATTCTTGACACAATCTCATTTGCATTGTATTATTACAAAAAGGGATGAGGTACAAGTACACTTACAGCAGGTAGAAAATCCTTTCTATCTGTTTTTTTATTATACAACAACAGAGTGATTATAATGACTTAGATAATAGAGTAGAAGTTTTTGAAGAAGATATATAAGTTCTACAATTGCGACAAATGCGCACTTTCATTGTATATAGATTTGAGCGAATATTACATGCGATGGTTGTAGTAAAATAATAGTTGAAAGGGAATGAGAATGAAAAAAATTGTAATTACTATGTTAGTTATAGTGTTGAGTGTAACACTGACGGGATGTGGAACAGATGAAGAGGAAGTTGAAATGAAAGATATTGGGAATGAAACTCAGATAACAAATATGAGTCAATTGGGATTTAACATGACCAACCTACAAGCAGTTGATAATAATGTGCCAAATGTTATGTTTTTGTCAAGTTCTAATGTAGACTCAAGTACTAATTTTGTAGCTGATCTAGAGGGCTTGAGTGTTAAAACAATTGATGACTATAGTTATGTAGGTGCTAATTCAAATGGTGCATATGTTTATGTTAATCATGAGTTGAATACAAGTTTAACTAAAACTTACATCGATGGTGGAATGCAAATTCTATATGAGATGAAAGAGGAGAACTCTCCAAAATCTTTTGATTTAGAAATAACATTGGATGAAGGTTCTAAGTTGGAACAAACCGAATCAGGAGAGTATGTAATATATAATTCAGAAAATGAAATCGAATTTTTATTGGGTCAAGCTTGGGCTGTAGATAACAAAGGAGATTTTGTAGAAACTTATTATGAAGTTTCAGGTAATAGAATCAAACAAACTATAAATTATGAAGGTAAAGATTATCCTGTAACGGCCGACCCTCTATTTTGTACAAATACTGTAGATAATGGATTGACTGTATGGGATTCAAGTTATGATGATGGAAAAGGAACTATATCAGTCTATCCAACTACTTGTGCCAAAGTATACTTAGCTGCAATGGTACTTTATCCTGGCGCTTTACTTTTAGTAAGTCCGTTATTATTAATCGAAACTAGTTCTGTGGTTGCCGACATGTATGATGAGTTACAATCGGATTCAGCATACACATATTATGTTCAAAGCTGGCAAGAAGGAAGAATAGCTGATCAGTTTTCATGTCACGCATTTAACCCTGTTGTTCAGGTATTACAGAAATACCCTTGGAATTTAGAACCATGGAGACCTGATGTAAGTTTAGCACAGACGTTTTTAGACAGATGTAATCCTCCACTGAATTAACAAATACTGTGTTATAATGTTAGTGTCACGAAAATGAAAGGAGAGGAACATGGCTTATACATTTATACCTGAGTTTGCAAGGGTAATTATATTTTTCTTAGGATTTTTATTGACAATTGCATATATGGTATACACAATATACTTTATCTACAAGGAGTTTAATAATGTAAACACATTAGAAGTATTAGACAAATTGTTTATATCAGCATTTTTGATTTATAGTGTGATTTTATTAGGGGTTTTAGTAGTTCATATGTCCATGTCGGGTCTTTATCATGATTCTCATGCAACTGGGCCTTCTGATATAGAACACAATTTTAATTTGATAAATATGGTAATGATTTTAGTGACATTAGGAATCAGTAATATTATATTAGGAAAAATGAAAGAAAGTTAGTAGTATTGTATTAGAGTACCTGCATCTAAAAGACAGATACTCTTTTTTGGACTGTGATGGAATTCAAACAGTGGCTATTCGTGTTGTCATATGCATAGAAAATAAGGGTTTTGCAGCATGTTTTGATAACTAATATTAATTAAAGCATGTCAAGAAAATTATTCATATCAAGTGCGATTGTGCTAAAAGTTGTAAGCTTCTAGTGCACAAAAAGTAAACTTGGTATAACTCCAGAGTAAAACATGCTATTTTTTTAGCGAAAAACATGATAAACTTAGTAATGACAAGACAATAGTATCCGCGTCCGAGAGATTTAATGGCTATGTATAGCTGTGTATGAATTTCTCGGTTTTTGTTTGGAATAAAACTATATATAAATTTAGCACATTTTATGTGCTTTTTTACTGGATTATAGTTGCAATAGGGTTAGATTTAATTTTTGACACTCTGAACCCCTGTCCAACAAAGAAATAAATGGGCAATTACTTTTGCATGATGTGTTATAATTATACTGATTTGTATAATATGATGAGGAGGAATAACATGAACGTAATCAAAGGTACAATATATGACATCGAAGAAGCGGTTGATTTTGCATTCCCTTATCAAAGCAAAATTAATACTAGGTGTAGACCATTATCTATAAACTGTAAAAAGGAAGAATTGACAGCGATATTTGAAAGCTATGTTTTAAGAGAGTTGCATGAGCTTCTTATTTTAAAACAAGATGACAAGATAGTAGGTGTGACCCCAGTTTATTGGATGATTGAAGATAAATATGTTTCATATAGTCAAGGACCATATTGCTTAGAGTATAAAGAAGGATCATTGCATTTTTTGAAGTATATTGAAGAACATTTTAAGGGGTACAAATTTTACATAAATACTGCTAAGGAACACAAGTTGTCAAATGACTTCTTTCATAAAAATAAATTTCTAAAATTGGAAGATGCAACATTATTAGAACTTGAGAAATTTAATGTATATAAAGATTCAGTAGAAACACAATTGTTAGATGAAAAAAACAAGGAATCAATTTATTCTAGTATTGATAGAAGTATTGACGAAGATACCTATTGGAATTCATTAAGAATTAAAAGTGCATTGGAAAAGTTTATTATTATCGGATATTTTAATCCTGACATTAAGGGATTCATTATAGGTAGAAAAGGAAAGAAGAAATCAATTGAAATTATTAATTATACTGGGAATACTTATGTTAAAAAGGAATTGCTTAGAACCTTTTTAAACCAAGTTCAAATTGAGAAACTACTTAGAGTTATGTTATACACTGAAGAGAAATTTGAGATAGAACTTGGAAAAAAACATGGATTCAAAGAGTATGATTCAAATGTGTGCTATATTAAGTATTTATAGGTTTAATAAAAAGTTGGTGTTAGTATAGTTTAGTAGACAGTAAAAGTAAGAATCTAATCTTTATGATAGAATAAAGAAAAGAGGTTTTACTTATGGCTAAAGGGAAAGGGTATCGATACCCTTCGGATTTTAAAGAACAGATCTACGAACTATATCAAGCAGGACAATCCGTTCCTAAGCTTTCCAGTGAATATGGCATTCCAACCGGCACACTTTACAAATGGATTTCAGAGTTGAAACCATTTACTACCACAGAAGATGGAGCCAAGATTAATCGCAAAGAACTACAGGCACTAAAGAAACGTATTAAAGAATTAGAACTGGAGAACGAGATTCTAAAAAAGGCGACCGCCATATTCGCAAAAAAACGCTAAAACACAAAGTCGACTTTATTAAGTTATTTAAACATATATACCCAATTACAATCATGTGCAAGGTTTTAAAAGTAAACCGCAGCACAGCATATAAAATAATCAATCACAAGATAAGCAATCAAGAGATTGATCGAATTGATTTAGAATCAAGGATTATTGATATCTACAATGAATTTGAAGGAATCTATGGCGCACCAAAGATTCAGCAAGAATTACTCAAACAAGACTATTACACAACCGTAAAGCGTGTCAGTAAGTATATGAAGCGTCTAGGACTGCGTTCGATTACAACCAAGAAATACAAACCAGGAAAGAACGAAAAAGCACCAGATGGGAAAGAAAACATCCTTGAACAAGATTTCTCAACAGAAAAACCTAACCAGAAATGGACAATGGATATCACCTATGTCTGGACGGTCTATGACGGGTGGACCTATCTCGCAAGCGTCATGGATATGCATTCTAAGCTTATTCTAGGGTACTCTTACCAGAAGCATATGCGTAAAGAAATGGTTCTAGAATCGATCAAACAAGCTGTATATAAAACGTATCACACTACCGGTATCGTCATTCAGTCGGACCTCGGTAGCCAATATCTGAGTTACGAAGTCGAAGAGTTTTTACGAGCAAATGGAATCCTTCACTCATATTCAAGAAAAAGCATACCTCAAGACAATTCACCGATTGAAGCATTTCACTCCATTATTAAACGTGAGAAACTACGACACGTCGTTCTAAAAACATTCGAAGAAGCAAAAACCGTAATATTTAAGTACATTGAAGGGTTTTATAATCGAAAAAGGATCCACGGATCCATCGATTATTTAACGCCTCATGAAGTTCATTACTCAAAGAGAGAAATTCTTACTTAAGGTGTCCACTTTCTGGACTGTATAGGGTATTTCCAACACTTATTTTGGGAATCATACCCATTTTCATAGAAAAAACATCTGCGATGATGATCTTTTTTTGACTTTATTTAGAGACTTTTTCATATTTATAATATGAACTTTTAGCATTTATAAAAGTAATATACACAAAGAAGACTATTAGGATGATAAAAAATGTAACATAAAATTTCCAATAGAATATGAACTTTCAGCATTATTGGTAGTAAACTTAGTGTTTAGGTTGTAGTAAAGTTAGTCTAGAGGTTATCAAAAACAGTGATAAAGTCCATAATGACAAGACAAAAAATAGTATTGACAACATATTAAGTTAATCATATAATATAATTGATTAGCATCAAGACTGACATAATTGTATGTTGGTCTTGTTTTATTTAGGAGGAGAATCAAACTATTCTATTACAATGAATGAGGTTATTTTTGATGAGGATATATTGCTTAAGTTTTTCACAAGAAACCACAGTATAATGATGTTGCGTTTCTTGAACTAGCATAACAATAAGGAGGGAGAAAAAATATGAAAAAGGTATTATTTTTATTTCTTATGTCATTTCTTTTAGTAGGATGCAATACAGTTTATGAAGAAGAATTGAATAACGAAAGCAATCAGGAACATACAGATAACAATCCTAGTATCACGTTAAATAACAGTGAAACGCTAGTTACACCAAATGATTCTGAAAAAACTGTAGATAATAATCTCGAACCCGAAATAATTCAAGTCAACTTAACAATAGAAAATGATAATGGAATAGTAACTAATTATAACTTTAGTCATATCGAACTTTATCCAACGTTCGAAAGTATGCTCACCTCAGATAAAGGTGAATTTAGATACCTTAGGCTAGAACAAATTAAAGATTTTTCTATTTATTCAAATATGTATACTTTTGAAGATGTAAATACAAATGAGAAAATCGATGTAGTGTTTTATAAGAATATCTTTAATTTTATTATTGGAGAAAACTATATGATTCATGTATTTACAGATGTTGAATATGATTACTATTTCGTTTCTGATGTACAACACGGAATTTTTCAGTATAAAGACAATAAACTTTTGTGTAGTAATAAATTTGAAAGTTTATATAATGAGGCTTTTAAAAATGAGAATCAATTCTTAGAATTATTTAATAAACAAAAATAAATTTGGTAACAGACAGTAAATTGGAAATAAAAAGTTAGACACTTACTTTTTACATTGAAAGAAGACCGTCAGTTTGACGGTTTTCTTTCGTCTTAAATAAATCATCTTATACAAAAATGAAAGAGTTAGTAGGTTTATTTGAATTATTAAAAATATGAACTTTTAGCATCATTTATAGTAAAGTTAGTCTAGAGGTTGTAGTAAAGTTAGTCTAGAGGTTATCAAAAACAGTGATAAAGTCCATAATGACAAGACAAATTACTAGCATAGGTTTGATACAATTCGTATCAGACCTTTTTTTTTGCGCTATATAGGGACGTTTCGGTATTCACTTAAACTAGGATACAGTTAAAAAGAGGACGAAATTGTCAATTTTTTGGATAGTTGTATGAATTTCTACACGATTTAAATTGATTTCACACGATTAAATAATGTATTTTAAATTATATAAAACGCGTAATATTACCCAAAAAGTAAAATTGAGTTTGATTTTCTTAAGATGTATGATATAATTATTATATAAAAAGGGTTAAATTACCCGAAAAGTAAAATAGGTGATACGAATGGTTATTGAAAGAAACGATTATTTGAATAAAATTATTAGACATAAAAACAATGGATTGATTAAAGTGATTACAGGTATGAGAAGAGTAGGTAAATCATACCTTTTATTCAATTTGTTTTATGACTATTTAATTAGTACAGGGATCGATAAAAGTCACATCATAACATATGCTTTAGATGATAGAAGAAACAAAGAATTAAGAGATCCTGATGAATTATTAAAGGCAATTGATGAAGGAATTAAAGATAATGAAATGTATTACATCTTATTAGATGAAATTCAAATGGTTGATGAGTTTGAAGATGTTTTGAATAGTTTGCTACATATTAAAAACGCAGACACATATGTTACAGGAAGCAACTCAAAATTTCTATCAAAGGATTTAATTACTGAGTTTAGGGGAAGAAGTGACGAAGTGAAAGTATATCCTCTAACGTTTAAAGAATTCATTTCAGTATTTGATGGTGATATAAATGAAGCATGGAATGAATACTATACTTATGGTGGGTTGCCTCTAATACTGAATTTTACTGAACACGAGGAAAAATCAAATTACTTAGTAAAGCAATTTGAAAAAGTTTATATTAGTGATATCGTAGATCGAAATAGCATTAGAAACGTTAGCGACTTAGAGGAGTTAATAAATGTTTTAGCATCGAACATTGGGTCATTAACAAATCCCAAAAAATTATCTAACACCTTTAATAGCATTAAAGGAGTCTCTGTAACAGAGCCAACGATAAAATCATACTTAACGTATTTAGAAGATGCTTTTTTGATTGAGAAATCAATGAGATACGATGTGAAAGGCAAAAAGTATATATCAACTCCAAGTAAGTATTATTTCACTGATTTAGGGTTGAGAAATGGCAGATTGAATTTTAGACAACAAGAAGAAAATCACATTATGGAAAATGTAATATATAACGAATTGAGAGTTCGTGGCTTCAATATTGATATTGGAGTAGTTGAAGTAAGAGAAAAACAAGAAGGGAAATCGTTAAAGAAAAAATTAGAAGTTGATTTCATTGCTCAAAGAGGAAACGAGAAATACTATATTCAGTCAGCTTATGAAATGAGTACTTCTGAAAAAAGAAACCAGGAAGAAAAATCGTTATTAAATATTTCGGATTCTTTCAAAAAAATTATTATTGTTAAGGATAATATAATGCCTAAACGTGACGAGTTTGGAGTAGTTACGATTGGATTATTTGATTTTCTACTGGGAAAAGTTGGACTAGATTATTAATAATGTTCAATTCAAAAGTATGAATGGAGGTACTGATGGGTAACTTAATAATTAGAAAAGCTACAGTTGAAGATGCAAAAGGAAAAGGCTATGTCCATTATCAAAGCTGGATTGAAACATATACCGGTCTATTTCCTGAGGAATACATGCAATCTTTAACATTAGAAAAATCTGTGAAATTAGCAACAGACTATCCGGAGAATACTTTCGTAGCTATTGTAGATGATCAGATTATTGGATTCACTTGTTATCTTGAATCACGTGATGAAGATTTAGAAGATACAGGTGAAATAATGGCAATATACATTTTAAAAGAATATCAAGGTATTGGAATAGGAAAGAAACTTATGGAAGCTTGTTATAAGGAACTAAGCAAGTATTCTAAGTTATCACTTTGGGTGCTTGGCTGTAATATGAAATCAGTGGGTTTCTATGAAAGACAAGGGTTTATAGCTGATGGTAATACAAAGATGCTTCATGGCAAAGAAGTAATCAGAATGATTAAAAATAGCGAATGAAAGTGTTCTAACAATTGCAAAAGCAGAGCAATTTCGATTAAGATAATTGCAAAAAAGAGAAAGTTGCCTTTGAGTACAGTTTTAGATTATTTTAACAGTCTTTAATTACATAGGAGGACATATGGGATTAAAAGAACTAAGCAGTTATAAATCTTTATGGAGAGGATACCAATATTACATACAGGGAAAAGTTGTAGAAATCGCTAAAATATGTGATGATGAGTTTGATGCAAAAGTATCTAATGATGAAAATAAAATATATAATATCCATTTGAATCTAAAACATCCACGCAAGTCTAGTTGTAATTGTCCTCATGCTGAAGGTAGGAGGATTATTTGTAAACATATGATTGCATCATTCTTTACTATTTTTCCAACTCAAGCAAAAGAGTATATTGAAGAAATAGAACAATACGAAAAAGAGCAAGAAGAGCGGTATCAGCAGTCAATTAAAATGCAGGAACAAAGAATGAAAGACATTAAAAAATACGTAAATAAACTTACTAATAGCGAACTAAAAGAAAAACTTGTTGAATACATGATTCATACTGAGTTTGATGATGATGATTTGTATTGAGAAAGGGTAAACAATCCAGTCTAAATCGTCATTTAGTAATGGCAACTAGCAAATATGATTTCAATCATTGAAAGGAATAAAATAATGACTAACATAAGCATTCGTGAAAGTGGAATTATTGAAATGATGAAAGATAGGTATAGTCAAGATACAATACTATTAATCGCAACAGCTAAAGACAATGTACCATCAGTTCGATGTGTAGATAGTTTCTATTATGATGGATCATTTTGGATAGTTACTGACTTAAACGCAAATTACGTCAAAGAAATGCAAAGTAATAAAAATGTTATGATTTCAGACGCTGGCCACAACCGCTTTTGGTGTCATGCTGAAGTGGTCGGTCATCCTTTAGATAAAAAGAATCTATCGATCCGAGAAGTATATATGGACGTGTTTCATCATTGGTATAAAGAAGTGAACAACGAAAACTTAGAAACAACATGTTATATTAGAGTAACACCATATAAAGGGTATATGCATAAAGACAAAGTAGGATATCAGTTTGACATCAATGAGGATACTGTAAGTGTAAATGACATCACACACCACATAGATGTTAAGTTGGCTCCGTTTTGGTAAGGGTTCACATAAAAAAAGATGATATTATTGAAAGTAAAAAGGCGAATTTTCGCCTTTTTTAATGTTCAAAAAAACATAAAAAAAGCAGTATTCCTAAGAAGAAATACTGCCTTTATCTATCATTATTATATCACACTAAAAAGTAAAAAGATAGTCTAGTAAAAATATTTAATCATCGTATAATAAAAGAATAGTGAAACTGAAGTATCACGCTATTTATGAACATAGAAATGGGGAAAATATATGACCAACCAAATCATCAAAAGATGTATGAAATTTAAACTTGCGTTTATCTTTACCAACATTCTTTTAGTCATTGTTTATGCTACTGAATTGCTTATTCCTTATGTCTTTAGCAATTTTATTGATCTCATTACACAAAGCCGATCAATTGATATTGCTATAAATTCGATTCTCTTGATATCAATATTCACAATCATTTTAATGATGGCATCTTATATCCATCATATACTATCAGAAGTGCTGATTACAAAAGTAACCAACGAGTTCTTAAATGATATTGATGATAAGTTGGAGAACATTCCTTTAAGAAAGACTGAAAAGTACAATCCTGCGTATTTAAACAACCGAATATTCAACGATATTCTTACATCTATTGGGTTTGTAGTGAACAATTTAATCGTTTCTATAGTGATGTTGATGAGTACCATAGTTTTGCTTGTATTGATTATCAACATCAATTTTTACTTAGTCTTTATTCCACTTGGTGCTTTGGCAATCAATATATCGGGTATTCTTTTATTGAACAAAATGTTTTACCGTCGAGGTTATCAGTATAAAGAACACAATAATCAATATCTTTCAGATAATCATGATCGTATTTCTCATATCAAAGAAACTAAAATTCATGCATGGTATAATATCTCTAGTGAGCCGCTAACATCATCATTTAAAACATTGCTTAAGAGCGGTATTAGCCTCAACAAAGTTTTGGCAGTGCTAAACAATATCGGTCAATTCTCTAAAAATTTGACATTGGTTTTTACAATGCTTGTGGGTGGAAGTCTATTGATCAATCAAACCATCAGTATTGGTGAATTTATTTTGATCATATATTATACGAATATGTGTCTGTCTTATTCAGAGTATTTTTTGAAATTAGGTCAGGAATATCAACACGCAAAGATTAGTTATCATCGACTAGAAGAATTTATGCATATTGAAAATGAAAATAACGGACCAGTTTTTCTAAATCAGATTGATTCCATTAAAATCACAAATCTAAGTTTTTCATATCCAGAAAAAGAGTTACTTTTTTCTGGATTTGAGTATACATTAACCAAAGGTCATATCTATTGTTTAAAAGGAAAAAATGGAGAAGGAAAATCTACTTTGATTGATGTAATATTAGGACTTGATTATCGTTATGAGGGATCAATTCAGTATAATCATCATGAACTATTAAATTTAGATATGATCAAGATTAGAAAAGAACAAATTTCTGTGATTTTACAAGAGCCAAGATTGCAAAGATTATCTGTTAAAGAAAATATCACAAGAGGTGTTTCAACATATTCACAAAAAACGTTGGATGAATTATGTACAAAATTTGAATTAAATCATATTATTGATTGTGATGAATCACTTTCACTTTCTAGTGGAGAAAAACAAAAAGTATCTATTGTTCGAGGAATGTTAAAGAACACATCACTTTTGATTTTAGATGAACCTGTATCAGCAATGGATGTAACGAGCGTAAAAATATTAAAAGAAGAATTGGTTAAAAGAAAAGCCAACATGATTATTATGTTTATTAGCCATAATGAAGAGTTATATGATCTGGTTGACGAGTTCATTGAACTGCCAAATAATGAGACTTTTAAAATAAACGAATAACATCATATGTTGTATATTGTCATGAATCATTATTTTTCATGGTATAATAATAATATATAAATAAAAGGAGTGGTACAATGAAAAAACTCATTACGATTGTTACGTTATTCTTATTTTCACTTTCATTAATTGGATGTGACATCATTCAAGAAGAAATTGATCGTGCAGAATCATTGGCACTAGAAGATTATACTGTTGATATTCCACAGCGAAATATACTTTTAAAAATCACAAGTAATGCAGATGAACAAGTTGTTGAAAGTGTCATGATTAATGACGAATCTTATGAATTGGTTGCGCAAGGTGATGATTGGTATTTACTTGAAGATATTCCTATCGCGAAATCTTATGACATCGGAAATGTATACTATGTGACCGCAATTGGAGCGACAGTACCTTATGATGTTGATTTTACAATTACGATCGATGAAGCTATCGATCAATTGCCAGCTGAATATTATGTGTTATTAGAAGATACAGCAGTTCTTGATGGATACACATTTACAGCCTCAGAAGATGCGTTGGTTACAGTAGAAAGTGAACTGGTTTTTACAATTGATGAAGTAGATGACTGGGTTTGGCTAATACTAGTAGATGAACTTCCAGTATTCGCTGTTGTTGAGCACGAAGGAGAAATTTACATTATTAAAGCACCAGAAAACACCGCAGATTATCTTGGTGAATAAAGAACTATTTGATAGATGAGGCAATGAATATCATTGTTTCTATAACTTAAAGAAAACACATTCAGTTGATAAATCAACTGAATGTGTTTTCAATTTCTCTTCAAGATGTTTTCATCGATTCTTCTCGTCAACGTGTAAGTATAAGGCGTGAAGTATTTGTGCCAGAAATTTGCACCTTTGACATTGAAGGATTCAAAATCTACACCAAGCAACGTGTATCCCTTTTGATGGAAGATGGTCTCTATCTCATATAAAAAGGCACTTGCAATTCCTTGACCCTGTAAGTGTTCATCGACATAAAGACCACATATATGTATCGCGTTTTTGTCTTGGGTGAGATAATTTTCTCCTAATTCTTTTAGTTTCATCAGCGCAACTGCTTTGCCCTGTTGACAAAGAGCATACATATATTGGTTTTCTTGATTGATGAAGTCTTTGATTTCTTTTGCTTCATCCTCTTCAGATTGAGGCATGAACAGCGGAGCTTTTTCAAAGTAAAAGCGTAGGTTCTTATGTAGTGGAAGGATATCTTTAAAATTCTCTTGGGTTACTCTTTGAATTTGAAAGTTGTTTGGCAAAGTCGATTGTGATGTTAGATCAATAGGTTTGATTGAATCAATTAATCGTAATCCAAACCCAAGATGAAACCATGTATTCATTGAAACATCATCATTTGTATATAAAGTAATTGCATGAGAAAGTATATTATTTGAAACTAGTTCATCTGATATATGTTGATATAGATATTGATAACCTCTTTTTCGATATTTTTGCTTTATTGCATTTCCATGTAAAGGAGAAAAAAATCCATCATATTTCCCCCACAAAGAAGGGATAACGTGACCGATGATAAAACCGATGAATAGATCATCGTCATAAAGAGCATAACCATATTTGCTGTGTTTACTGAGATTTTCTAAACGTATTTTTAACTGTTCTTTTGCGAGTGTAAATGATAAAAACAAAGGGTAGTGTTCTAATTGTTCTAAGTATAAATCATGTAATAACTGAATTGAATCATCAATGTTCTTAGCTGTGTAACGCTTGATTTGTAACATAACAACCTCCTTCTTGTGATATACTATTTATAGCATAACATACGCATCTATGCAATATGAAGCGGTGATTTATGGTATAATTGATGTGAATAATAAAACGAAAATAGTGTCATTAAGAGAGTGATTTATATGGCAAATTTAAAAATCAACTTATCATCAATAAAAAAGATGTTTTCGAGTGAAGAGGCTACAAAAAACTATATTGAAAAAGAAAAAAATAGTGTTTTTTCTTTGCCCGCACATTTTAAAGATGATCTATTTTTAGAAGTGATACAAGGAATGGATGTTTATCATACGAAAAAAGAAGAGGAAGCAATAATTTATATTCCCGGTGGTGGCTTTATTTCTGATCCATCTGACTATCAACTTAGATTTGCGCGTGAATTAGGATCAGCGACAAAACAAACGGTCTATTGTTTGATTTATCCGAAGACACCGAATCATACACGCGATGAGATTGTAAGTAATGTAAAAGATGTTGTTCGTACTTTGTGTAAAGAATATCATGGTATTTCACTTGTGAGTGATAGTGCGGGTAGTGCGATTGCTTTATCGGTGATGGACGAGCTGGATGTCAAGATTCATAAGGTGGTATTTTTATCTCCCCTAGTTGATTTAAGATATAATAGTGATTTTCAAAAAAGACTAGAAAAAGAAGATGAAATGCTTTCGTATCCTGGAGTGAAGATTCTTGCTGATTTATATAGAAGTGATTATGAAAGAGATAATCCACTTGTATCACCAGTGCTTTTACGCAAACTAAAAAAAGTTCCAGCACTCATCATCGTAGGGAAAAAAGAGATGATGCTTCATGATGCAAGACTGTTAAAAGAAAAATATGAGCAGTTACAAATCACCCATCTTTATCATGAAGTAGACGAAATGATGCATGATTTTGTCTTCTACCCAATTGAAGAAGGAAAGAAATATCGTAAAGAAGTTTTTCGCTTCTTACAAAAATAAACCGTATTTATATAAATTGTATGTTTTAATTAAGTTACTTATTTGTTATAATACTACTTAGAAATGAGGGAAAGTATGAAATTGATCTCATGGAATGTCAATGGCTTAAGAGCCGCAATGAAGAAAGGTTTTGAAGAATTTTTTAAGAATGAGGATGCTGATTTTTTTGCAATTCAAGAAACGAAAATGCAAGAAAGTCAAAAAGAATGGTCTTTTGATGGGTATTATGAGTATTGGAATGACGCTGATAAACTGGGTTATTCTGGCACACTAATATATACGAAGCATCAGCCATTAAATGTCTCTTATGAATTAAAAGATGGACTTTATAATGATGAAGGACGCGCAATTACCTTAGAATATGAGAAGTTTTATTTTGTCACTGCATACGTGCCAAATTCAAAGCGACAATTAGAACGACTTGACTATCGTATGGATTTTGAAGATCATTTGCGTGAATATTTATTGTCATTAGATCAAAAGAAACCTGTGATTTATTGTGGTGATTTAAATGTTGCACATGAAGAAATTGATTTAAAAAATCCGAAAAGCAATCGTCGAAATGCTGGATTTACAGATGAAGAACGTGAGAAATTTGGTGTGTTATTAGATGCTGGATTTACTGACACGTTTCGAACTTTATATCCAGAGACGGTGAAATATTCTTGGTGGAGTTATATGTTTAACGCACGTAAGAATAATGCTGGATGGAGAATTGATTACTTTGTCATTTCGAATAGATTGAAAGAACAAATGAACGATGCCCTCATTTTAAATGACATCATGGGCAGTGATCATTGTCCGGTTGTCTTAGATATCAATCTAGACTAAGGAGAATAGTATGACAGAAGAAGTAAAAAGCAAAAATACAAATATATTAGACTATTTCATTAAAACGTTAAATGGAATGGCGCTTGGTTTATTTTCTACATTAATTATTGGTGTAATTATTGGACAAGTTGGAACCTTAACAGGATATGTTCCATTAACTGAACTTGCGAACGCATTAAAAGCAAGTATGGGGTTTGGGATAGGACTTGGTGTTGCTTATAGTTTAGGAATTGGTGGCTTAGCGTTAATTATAGGAGCGGTTGCTGGTGGAATAGCGATGAGTGTCATCAATGATCCAATGACGATTTACTTGACAACGATTGTTTCAATTGAAGGATTGAGACTAATACTACGTAAAAAAACACCATTTGATATCATATTGATTCCTTTGATAGGATCACTCATCGCATTCGCTGTTGCGAGTTTGCTTGGTGGACCAATCAGTTATACAATGGAAGCAATTGGACGTTTCATCAACACCGCAACAACCTTACAACCATTCATTATGGGAATCATTATTGCCGTCGTGATGGGTATGGCGTTAACTGCGCCAATTAGTAGTGCGGCAATCGCAATATCGATTGGCTTAACTGGACTTGCTGGTGGGGCTGCAGTTGTAGGTACTACAGTACAAATGATTGGATTTGCTGTCTTATCAAGAAAAGATAATGACATAGGTACAGTGATTTCAATCGGGCTTGGAACAAGTATGTTACAATTTAAAAACGTGTTAAAGAAACCCATCATTTGGGGTCCTGTGATTTTGGCTTCTGCCATTTTAGGCCCACTTGCGACTGTACTTTTCAAAATGGAAAGTACACCAATAGGTAGTGGTATGGGAACGAGTGGACTGATTGGACAAATTGGTACATTAGATGCAATGGGATATGAAACAAGTGTATTCCTTAGCATTATCATTTTGCACTTTGTCTTACCAATTATTTTGGTATTCATATTTGACTTATTGTTCCGTAAAAAAGGTTGGATTCAGTTAGATGATTTGACTGTATAAAATTGTAAAAGGTTGTAGGTAAGCCTACAACCTTTTGTTTGGTTTATTGGTATAGTATAAGTAAACTAAATAATTAATAAAAATAATAATAATGCTTGCTTTTTAAAATATTTTGCTATATTATATATGAGTAATTTTCAATAAAGGAGAATGATTATGAAAAAATTATTTACATCAGAAAGTGTGACAGAAGGACATCCAGATAAAATTTGTGATCAAATTAGTGATGCAATATTAGATGCCATTTTGTCAGAAGATAAAGATGCACGTGTTGCGTGTGAAACAAGTGTGACTACAGGACTTGTATTGGTCGCAGGAGAAATTACGACGAATACTTACGTAAACATTCAAAGGATTGTTCGCGATACAGTAAAAGAAATCGGATATGATCGTGGAAAATATGGATTTGATGCGGAGAATTTAGCCGTTTTAGTATCACTAGATGAACAGTCAATTGATATTGCTCGTGGTGTCAATGAAGGTGAAGGTGATGACACTCATCAAGGTGCGGGAGACCAGGGATTGATGTTTGGATTCGCAACTGATGAAACAGATGAATATATGCCTGCACCAATTGTGTATGCACATAGATTAACAAAACAATTAAGCAAAGTAAGAAAAGATAGAACATTGTCCTACTTAAGACCAGATGGTAAAAGCCAAGTGACGTTTGAATATGATGAAGAAGATCAAATAAAACGTGTAGAAGCGATTGTTATCTCTTCTCAACATAGTGAGAATGTATCAAAAGAAACATTGCGTAAAGATATTAAGAAACATGTTATTGATCCAATCATGCCTGAAAAATGGATGGATAAAGACACGAAAATTTATATCAACCCTACAGGAAAATTCGTTATTGGAGGACCTCAGGGAGACGCAGGAGTGACAGGCCGTAAAATCATTGTTGATACGTATGGTGGTTATAGCCGTCATGGTGGTGGTGCTTTTAGTGGAAAAGATCCTTCAAAAGTAGATCGAAGTGCAGCCTACGCTGCTAGATATGTTGCGAAAAACTTAGTAGCGGCTGGTTATGCAAAAAAACTAGAATTACAGTTATCTTATGCGATTGGTGTCAGTGAACCTACAAGTATTCGTGTAGATACTTTTGGAACTGAGACAGTGAGTGAAGATACGATTATTAACGCTATTTTAGCAAACTTTAATTTAACACCAAAAGGAATCATTGATACATTGAATTTGAAACGTCCAATATATAAACAAACTGCTTCTTATGGACATTTTGGCCGTAATGATTTAGATTTACCATGGGAAAAACTCGATAAAGTAGACGCTTTAAGAAACTTTTTAAGAAAGGGTGAATAGATTGTCAAACAAACTTGCACTGTATGGATTCAATAACTTAACAAAATCTTTATCATTTAACATTTATGATGTATGTATTACAGAAACAGCGGAAGATCAAGCACGCTATATTGAATACATTGATGAAATGTATAATTCAAAAAGATTAACCGAAATATTGGTTCAAGTCACAGAAAATATTGGAGCCAATATTTTAAATATATCAAAACAAGATTATGAACCACAAGGTGCGAGTGTAACCATTTTAATCAGTGAGGAACAAGTACCTCTTCATGCGATTGATGAATCATGCAACAAAG
>DFNN01000111.1 GCA_002376065.1 Caryophanales bacterium UBA3566 | reverse complement strand
ATTATTATCAACTTTATAAGTTACAATATCAACATAAAGAGGCCTGATTTCTTCAGGCCTTTTTTCTCATGTGTGATATAATAGATAAGGTAAATATACTAATTGGAACAAATATAGATTGGTCTTTTAAGTTGAATATTGAGAGAAAGAGGAAGTGTTAATATGAACTATGATGTAATTATTGTTGGTGGTGGCGCAGCAGGATTGATGTGCCAACATCAATTGTCAGATAAACATTTAAAGGTATTGGTCATCGATAAAAATAGTATCTTAGGTAAAAAACTTTTGTTAACTGGTAATGGTCGATGTAATGTAACGAATCGATATTCGCCACAAGAATTTATCGAACGCATTGGTGGCGAACAGAAGAAGTTTTTTTACAAAGCAATCCACTCTTTTTCTACTGAAGATGTAGTTAACTTTTTCAAGACAAGAGGAGTTCCTTTGAAACTAGAAAACGACTTCCAGTATTTTCCAGTCTCAAATAAAGCAAAGGACATTGTGGATGTTTTAACGAAAACGAATGAGGAAACGATCATTCATTATGAGGAAGTAGTACAAGATATAAAACCACACCAAACTCAGTTTCAAGTTGTGACAAACAAAAAAAGATATCTTACGAAACATGTCGTTATTGCTAGTGGATCAAGCAGTTTTCCAAAAACAGGGTCGACAGGTGATGGGCTTATATTTGCAAAAGAGTTAAAAATTGAGACCGTTCCTTTTTATCCAGCAGAAACAAAAGTTTACGCAAAAATGATTGAAAAACTATCATTACAAGGTTTACAAATTCCTAATGCGTCGGTTTCGTTATTACAAACAAAACATCGTCAAAAAGGTGACTTATTATTTACCCATAATGGGCTTAGTGGTCCAGTAATTTATCATCTATCTGAAGAAATATATCATTCGTTAGCACACAATCATAAAGCAGTATTATCAATCAATCTCATCAATATTACAAAAGACAAATTTATTCATTTACTATATGAATCGCCGGCTAAAACAATTGAATCTATCGTTGCGAAGTTAACCTCGAAACGTTTAGCCTCAAATTTGTTCTCATCATTTCAACTTCCGAAAAAACCTATTCAAGACTTAAAACATGAAACATTCAATCAAATTTATGAGTTTCTCACAAATTTTCACGTAGACATTGATAAAGTGGAAGATAAAACGTTGGCATATGTCAATGGTGGTGGTGTTAAAACCAAAGAATTACACCCTAGTACAATGGAATCAAAGAAATACCCAGGTTTGTACTTCATCGGAGAAACAGTTGACTTACATGGTCCAATTGGAGGATATAATATTACAATTGCATTTTCAACTGCATATCTAGCAGCAAACCATATAAAGGAGAACTATGATGCCTGAATTACCTGAAATCGCATATTTGGCGAAGCAGTTACACGAAGTTTTAGTAATGAAGAACATTAAATCAATCGAAAATTATCAAGAAAAGTCTTTAAACAAAACACTTGATTCATTTAAAAAAAATATCGTAAGTCAATCAATCAAAGAGGTCACCGCGAAGGGGAAATGGATCAAAATATTATTTTCTTCAGATGACTATTTAGCAATCAATTTAGGAATGGGCGGAGAAATATATTTTAATCAAGATCATAAAAAAACCAACACAAAAATCATCTTTCAATCAGATGATTATTTGGTCATTTCTTTTTGGTGGTTTGGTCATGTCCATTTTGTCTCTAAAGGAGAGCATCATATCATCGATGAACTTGGTTATGACCTAATTCATGAAGATATATCTTTTCAGCAATTTAAAGATTTCATCTTAGGAAATAGAGGAAACATAAAAAATGTTTTACTAGATCAAAGAAAAATAGCAGGTATTGGTAATTATTATGTTCATGATATTTTGTTTACCACAAAAATTCATCCACTAAAAAAGGCCAACACGATTACAGAAAAACAATTAAACAAACTCTATCAAGTAATCATTGAAACCTTTAATGAAGCCATTCATCAGCACGGGTCTTTTTACGAAGAGGATATCTATGGACATAAAGGATCATATAAAGCTGATTTGGTCGCATACAAAGAAGATAAGCCTTGTCCAATATGTAAAACGACAATTCTTAAAATAAAAACAAGTGCAACAACGAGTTATATTTGCCCAAATTGTCAACGATAGCATAACTTTTTATCTCAAAAACAGAGTATGTTATAATAAAATGGAAAGGACGTGACATCATGCATAGTGTAAAACTAAACAACAACTATGAAATGCCAATTATTGGATTAGGAACATTTAGAAGTAAGAAAAATGATGCTTATAATGCGGTGAAAGCTGCATTAGAAGGAGGATATCGACATATTGATACTGCAATGATCTATGGGAATGAAGAAGAAGTAGGTCGTGCAATCAAAGACAGCAATATCCCAAGAGAAGAAATCTTTGTGACAACGAAACTTTGGAATACAGACCAAGGATATGAAAAAACGCTTGAAGCGTTTAATACATCACTTAAAAACTTAGGGTTAGATTATATTGATTTGTATCTGATTCATTGGTTCAAAGGGTATGATAATGCCCTTAGTACTTATCGTGCATTTGAAACACTTTATGAAGAAGGAAAAGTAAAAGCAATAGGGGTTAGCAATTTTAATGTCCATCATTTGATGTATCTTATGGAAAATGCCAAAATACCTCCAATGGTCAACCAAGTGGAAACACATGTTACTTTACAAAATCATTTCTTACATGATTATTGTAAGAAAAACAACATACAGTTGGAAGCATACGCACCACTTATGAGTCATCAAATCAAAGATTTACTTTCAAACGAAACGATGGCAAAGATTGCCAAGAAACATGATAAAACCATCCCGCAAATCGCCATCAGATGGTTAATTGAGCGTGAGATTGTAGTCATTCCTAAAAGTATTACACCAGAACGCATAGTGCAAAACTTTGATGTGTTTGATTTTGCATTAGATGAAGAAGATATGAAATCAATTAGAAGCGTCAATACTGGTAAAAAAATATTTACTGAATTTGATAACGTAGATTACTAAAAAAATAAGAGCTGTTCAATTGAACAGCTCTTTTCATTACATTGTACTACTAATCACCGTTGCTGGATTTTTCACAGAAGCAATGATTGCTGGAATAAACGCTGCAACATAAGCTAATGCAGAACTCACCAATACTAAGTAGATTGCATGGTTTAACTGCATCGATATTACGCGTTCAAACATAACAAGTGATCCACCAAAGTAATTGTTTAATGGGAAACTCACCAAATACGTTAAAAAGACACCAATCGAACCAGAAACAAATCCAATGAATACTGCCTCCGTATTAAAAATCCGAGCAATATCTTTCTTCCGAGCACCCAAACTCCGTAAGATTCCGATTTCTCTTGTTCGTTCAAGCCAACTTAAGTAAACTAAGATACCAATCATGATAGAAGAAACAAATAATGATAAAGAAGCCAATGCGATTAACATGAGTATAATACTACCATTTAAGTTTCCTAATACGCCTGAAATCATCTCTGCATAATCAGTATAATACACGCGATTTTTCAGGAGAATTCCTTTGTTATAAGAATCCAAATAATTGGTAATTTCATCTTTTTCATCAATAGAGTTAGGGAATATTTCAATCATAGTCGGTCTAGTGTTACACCCGTTTTCACGTCGTTCACTAACAACGCTTGACCATTGCTCAGTTGTTACATTGAACAAATTAATCCCTTTTAAATAACTACATATAGCTGAATTACTATTTTCTTGAATAAACACATTTTCGAAGGAACCGTGGTAAAAAATACCAGAATTTTCTGTTTCCAAGCGATCTGGAATCCCTTTTAAAACACCGACGACTTCGAATTTTCTTGATTTTTCATAAGTGCTTTGATCAAATGAGCGAGTCATTTCACCAATATCTAGATAATACATCATATTAAGATCATTGTTTTTCGCAACTGCTACTTCCTTACCTATTACATCGTCAAAAGTAATACTTTCTTCTGGATTTAGACCCAAGAAAGATAAAACATTCGCGTCTATTTTATTTAATACATTAACAATCACGACAATATCTGTTGGTGAAGTAGGCAAGCGACCAGCTTCTAATGAATATTGACTTGATAAGTAATTATTACTAGTAGGTAAAACTTTAAAGTCGACATCTTCATCAAATGAAGATATTACGTTTTCATCTTGATTTGATAAAAACATAATATTCAATCCATATCTATATTGAACAGAATTGACTAATGTTTCATCAATATTCTCAATGTGTTCTAAATATTCGTCAGTAATAATGCTTTGATGAACTAAGGAATCATACTCTAGTGCTTGAAAACGACTAGAAAAATTGTAACGACTATTGGAGACGCTACTTATTTGCCAACTTGTATACTCTGTAGGTGTAGACGATATGACAATCGGCATGGCTGATAAGGTTTCACGTTCAAAAGTTTCAATTTCATTGTTAAATCCAGTTGCTATTGCGATAATCAGCGCGATTCCAGCAATCCCTATACTACCCGCAAATGCGGTCAGTAATGCACGGGCAAACTTAGTTCTTAGATTATTAAAAGATATTTTTAGCGCTGTCGTAATAGACATTGCGGTACGTTTTGTTGATAAAAATCTAACAGCTTTTGTTTCCTGTTCTTTTAATTTTTCCATATTCTCAACAGGTTTGTTATCTTCGACTACTTTACCATCTTGCAATTTAACAATCCTTGAAGCATATCTCTTCGCAAACTTTTCACTATGTGTTGCTAAAATAACAAGTTTTTCTTTTGATATTTCTTTAATCAATTTCATGATTTCTTCACGATTTTCAGAATCTAATGCACCAGTTGGCTCATCAGCTAAAATAATATCAGGATCATTGACAAGTGCTCGTGCTATCGCAACTCTTTGCTGCTGACCACTTGATAACTGAGTACTTTTACGATCAAGTAAATCCCCTAGTCCTACTCTAGTTAAAACTGCTTGAGCTCTTCGTTTTCTCTCATCCTTATCGACACCTGACAATGTCATACCCATTTCCACATTCTCTAATACCGTCATATGAGAAATCAAATTATAACTTTGAAAAATAAAACCAACTCGCTCATTACGATATTGGTCCCAATCACGTGCAGTAAAATTTCTAGTTGATTTTCCATCGATGATTAAGTCAGTTCTTCGGTAACCAAGCAAAGAGTACCCACTTAATGACAAATCATCTTGTGAGTAAGTATCAAGTCCACCAATGATATTTAACAACGTACTTTTCCCACTACCACTTGCGCCTGTAATTGCTACAAACTCATTATTCTCAAACGCTAAATTAATATAAGAAAGGGCCGTTGTTCGGAAATTTTTACTCTTATATACTTTACATATTTTGCTTAATATTAACATAAAATCACTTCGCAATCTTTTCATCTGTAAGGTCTATTTTTGTAATTTGCATTTTTTGTCACTATATATATTGTACCTTAAAATACGTAAATATCAAATAACAAATAACAATTAAGAAAAAAAG
>DFNN01000098.1 GCA_002376065.1 Caryophanales bacterium UBA3566 | reverse complement strand
TCACTTGACCCAATTTTGACACATGAGGTGTTGACTGCGGTGGAAGAGTTGAAGCAACTTGGAAAGAAATTTGTGTTTGTGACACATGTCATGAGTTTTGTGCATGATTTTGCTGATTATGTTGTTTTTATGGAAGATGGACATATTGTTGAGCAAGGACCACCTTCTATGTTAGATAAACCGAAAACAGAAGAATTTAAAGCGTTTATGCATAAAGTACGATAAGAGGAACACCCAAGGTTTTCTTGGGTGTTTTTCTTTCTTTTTTTGAGGAAATAAAGGAGAAATGTGGTATAATTTTCTTTGAGATATTTTGAAAGAGATGATTGGATGAATAATAGAACATTGAAACCCTTTTTAGAAGATATTATTGAGGGTTTTCGAAATTTTGATAAACGCATATTGGTCTTGTTGGTGGTCTATTTTGTGCAGGGGATGATAAACAATTTAGGTCATCCTGTGACACCGATACTGATTACAAGTACAGGAATACCAAATGAAATGTTTGGATATTTCTTTTCGATGATGAGTTTGGGACTTGTGATTGGTGGACCGATATGGGGTATCCTTGGAGACACATGGAGAAAAGAAACATTTGTGTTGATTGGGTTACTCATCTATAGTGCGGGACAGATTCTTTTTGGATTTGTTGATGATATGTATTGGAAAGTAGCGTTTCGTTTTATGTCAGGTTTTGGTGTTTCGGCAGCCATTACTTTAATGCTTTCACATTTGATTGTGATTTCTGCGGATAATGAGCGAGCAAAGAATATTGCGAGAAGTGTTGCTCTTATGGGGCTTGGTAGTAGTGTTGGATATTTGCTTGGTGGAGAAATGAATTCTTCTGCATTGATGATTCGTCTTTTTCGTACAGATTTGTATCAAAACATTTTTTTAATCCAAGGGATATTGAATGCAATCCTTGCGGTGAGTTTATTTTTCATTTTGCGCGCGCAAGTTGTGAAAGAAGTAAAAGTAGAAACAGCTGTAAAAGAGCGTAAATCTTTTCTTAGTGGATTTAAGCATGTGAAAGATTTATCTCCTAATTTGATCTTGTTTATGTTTTCGATTACATTGATCTCGATTGGTGCGATCAATGTAGGAAAATATTTAGAAGTTTACTTTAATGAACTTGGGTACAATCCAGATTTTATTGGACGATATGTATTTATTACAGGTATAGTTGCGATTCTAACAAATATCTTTTTGGTGCCATTGATTTTGAAAATACAACGTGATTTTAAAGTGATGATTTTTACACAAATCATTAGTGCGATCATTATCTTTGTGATATTTCGTTTACCGAATTTACTATTGATGCTTTATACAGTCTTTATGTTTTATGTTGTCTTAAAAGCTGTGTTTGCTCCGTTAGAACAAAACTACATTTCAAAACATGCGAAAGGTGGACGATATGGAACAATGATGGGTATTCGTCAATCGTTCTTTTCGATTGGGATGGTGATTGGTCCGTTGATTGGTGGATATTTATATAGTATAGAACCGCTTTATGTGTTTGATTTTAGTGCGTTAATGTTTTTGTTAGGGTTTTTACTCTTGCTTTTCTTAGAAAAGAAAGTAAAGCGAGAGTTAAGAGATTTAAAGGTGAATTCGTAATTGTGTAAGGTGTATTAATATGGTATAATTTTCTTTGAGGTGATATGATGAATCTTCCAAATAAACTTTCGTTATTACGTGTATTATTGATTCCATTTATGATATTCTTTTATTTTCATCCACATTTATTTGGATTAGATGATTTTGGGTATTATGTATTGCCATTTATATTTATTATTGCCTCATTGACAGACTATGTGGATGGTTATTTGGCTAGAAAGTTAAACTTAATCACCACATTTGGGAAGTTTGTTGATCCTTTGGCGGATAAACTATTGGTGATGACGGCTTTGATTTTATTGAATGCTCATGGTACTTTAGGGTACTGGGTTACGATTGTTATATTGGCGCGTGAGTTTATTGTGACAGGAATAAGACTCGTTGCGATGAGTGAAGGCGAAGTCGTTGCGGCTAGTAATTTAGGAAAATACAAAACAGCTTCTACCATGCTTGGGTTAACATTAATGTTGCTATTTGTGTTTGGTGATTTGTTTTCTCAAATAGGACTTTACATTGTGTATGTTGGTGTTGTATTTACTGTAGTATCTGGTGTTGATTATTATTTGAAAAATAAAGAATATATCACAAAGTCGATTTAATAAAAGAAAAAAACAATTCAGGTAAGTATTATTATAATACTACATAAGGAGGTCGTATTATGGCAAATGAAGATCGTACAAAAGCGCTGAAAACGGCGATGAAAGAAATTGAGAAACAGCATGGAAAAGGATCTGTGATGATTCTTGGTGACGAAGGAAATACAAGAGATGTAGAAAGTATTCCTAGTGGCTCGATTCAGTTAGACAAAGCACTTGGAATCGGAGGATATCCAAGAGGACGTATTATAGAAATATATGGTCCTGAATCTTCAGGGAAAACAACATTTGCGTTACACGCAATTGCAGAAGCACAAAAGTTGGGTGGGTATGCGGCATTTATTGATGCTGAACATGCGCTTGATCCGAAATATGCAAAAGCATTGGGTGTTGATATTGATTCACTGATTTTATCGCAACCTGATACAGGTGAACAAGCATTAGAAATCACCGAAGCATTGATTCGTAGTGGTGCGATTGATATGGTGGTGATTGACAGTGTTGCGGCATTAGTCCCAGAAGCGGAAATTCGTGGAGATATGGGTGCGAGTCATGTTGGATTACAGGCAAGATTGATGTCTCAAGCTATGAGAAAATTGTCTGGTGCCATTAGTCGATCAAAAACAATCTGTATTTTTATCAATCAGATTCGTGAAAAAGTTGGTATCATGTTTGGTAACCCTGAAATCACTCCTGGTGGACGTGCACTGAAATTTTATGCATCTATTCGTTTAGAGATTCGTAGAGGAGAACAATTGAAAATTGGGACCGATGCAGTAGGGAATAAGGCGAAATTAAAAGTTGTGAAAAATAAAGTTGCGCCACCATTTAAAACATTAGAGTTAGACATTGTTTATGGTAAGGGTGTTTCGAAAACGGGTGAAATTATTGATTTGGCCGTGGAAGAAGATATCATCAAAAAAAGTGGGTCTTGGTTCTCTTATGAAGAAAATAAAATTGGGCAAGGTCGCGAGAATGTGAAAACATACTTAGAAGAAAATGAAGCAATATATTCTGAGATTGAATTGAAGGTTCGTGAAAAATTAGGATTAAAAACGTAAAGAATAGAGATTATCTCTATTCTTTTTTTGATACCCTTAACAGGCAATGTAAGGGCAAGGTTTTATTCGATGGATTTGGTTTCAAATAGGTGTGAGTTCTTTGATTGATAATTTTTGACAAATGGTTGAATCTATGACACACTATATAAAGCACCAAAATTATTGGAAAAGATGGATAAAAGATTTATATTCATTGACTTATAGGGTGTAAAATTGTTATAATAATAACGTTATAATTGCTTTCTACTCATAATGTAATGTTATGTTAAATAATATGAAATTCACGCATAGAACAAAAAATTGAACGGAGGAATACCATGAATGATGCATTAGTGATCATTTTCTCCGGTCTAACATTTTTAACCATTGGTACAGTAGGTGGATTTTTCCTACGTATCTTTCTTGTAGAACGTGGCCTTAACAAAGCCAAACAAGAAGCAAATCTATTGATTGAAGACGCCCAAAAAAATGCTGATAGAGAGCGAAAAGAAAAGCTCCTTGAAACAAGACAAGAGATTCACAATTTAAGATTAGAACATGAAAAATTTGTTAAAGAGAAGAAAAGTGAGATATTAAATCTTGAAAATAAAGTCTTACAACGTGAGCAGTCTTTAGATAGACGTAGCTCTAATCTTGACAAACGAGAGTCTAATTTAGATAACAAAGAAGAAATAATTGAGCGTAAAAAACAATCACTAGAGGATAAAAATAACAGACTGGATACAATGATTGAGGAACAAAACACGAAGCTATTTGAAATAGCACAATTTTCACTAGATGAAGCAAGAACATTAATCTTTAAACGAGTAGAAGACGAAATGGCGAATGAACTTGCACAATTTATCAAAGAGGAAGAAGAAAGAGCGAAAGCAACTGCTGATAAAACAGCGAAACATTTATTATCACAAGCAATTCAAAAATATGCACAAGATGTTACAAGTGAGCACACAGTAAGTGTTGTTTCATTACCGAATGATGAAATGAAGGGTCGTATTATTGGTCGTGAGGGTCGTAATATTCGAACCATTGAAGCATTGACAGGAATTGATTTAATCATTGACGATACGCCTGAGGCGGTCGTACTTAGTGGGTTTGATCCAATCAGAAGAGAGATTGCCAAACGCACGATTGAGACACTTGTCGCTGATGGACGTATCCATCCGGGACGTATAGAAGAAATTGTTGAGAAAACAAGAAGCGAAGTTGATCGCTTTATTCGAGATAAAGGAGAAGAAGCAGTATTTGAAGTCGGAATTGGACGTGTTCATCCTGACTTAGTGAAGCTTCTTGGACGTTTGCATTTCCGTACTAGTTACGGGCAAAATGTTCTTAGACATGCAATTGAGTGTGCCTTCTTAGCTGGAAAATTGGCTGTTGAAATCGGTGAAGATGAAATCATGGCACGTAGAGCCGGATTATTACACGATATTGGTAAAGCAGTTGATCATGAAGTAGAAGGATCACATGTTGAAATTGGTGTCAATTTAGCAAATCGTTACAAAGAACCATTTGAAGTTGTTGACGCAATTCAATCTCACCATGGTGAAGTTGAAGCATCAACCATCATTGCCGTATTGGTCGCAGCAGCGGACGCGTTGAGTGCCGCAAGACCAGGAGCGCGTAGTGAATCACTTGATTCATATATCAAACGTTTAGAACAACTTGAAACAATATCAAATGATGTTGAAGGTGTTGAACAAGCATATGCGATCCAAGCAGGTCGTGAAGTACGTGTGATTGTTGAACCAACCAAAGTTGATGATGTAATGGCTTATAAGATTGCCCGCGACATCAAAGAAAAAATTGAAGAACAGTTGTCTTATCCTGGTACCATTAAGGTGACGGTTATTCGTGAAACAAGAGCACAAGATATCGCAAAATAAAGCCTTCCAAGTGAAGGCTTTCCTTTTTTCATTTTTTAAGGAGGAAGCCATGGAATACATTGATTTATATGATGAATTTAGAAATCCTTTGGACCAGAGAGTATCAAGGGATGAAGTACGTAAGCAACCAAATTATTTTTTGATTGTTCATGTTTGGATTCGAAATAGTGCAGGTGAATACTTAATTCAAAAGCGTTCGAAAGATAGTGACTTTATCCCTTATATGTGGGCAACCACAATGGGTGTAGTAGAAGCCAATCAAACAACATGGGAAACAGCCATCAAAGAAGTCAAAGAAGAATTGGGATTAACCTATGAAAAAGAAGATTTAAAGATCATCGCAAGATATAAAACAAACAGTACTTATGCCAATCATTTCACTGATGTTTTTGTGATTGAAGATGATGTTGATTTGGCAAATGTAATCTTACAAAAAAGTGAACTAAGTGAAGTAAAATACGTTGGTAAAAAGAGACTTTATGATATGATAGATGAAGAGATCTTTTGGGATTATAAAAAGATGCTTCATGTTGATGAATATTTCATTGACCTAGAAAAGAGTGAGTAAAATGAAAGTATTATTTATTGGTGATGTGTTTGGTACAAGAGGGCAAGTAGCTTTAGAAAAATATTTGCCAAAAATGAAACAGGATTATCATCCTGATTTAATCATTGTGAATGGTGAGAATATTGACAAAGGATTCGGAATGACATTGAAAACGTATAAGTTTTTAATGGAACAAGGTGTTCGTTGTGTGACAATGGGAAATCATACATTTTCTAAAAGAGAATTGCTTGAATTTATTGATGATGCGAATATCGTCAGACCTGCCAACTATCATAAAGATGTTCCAGGTAAGGGTGTACAAATTCTTCGTTTCAATGATAAAACGGTTGCGGTGATCAATATCATGGGACGCATTTTTATGGGTGACCCACTGGATAATCCATTTCAAGTAATAGATACATTATTAGATGAGATTGACGCAGATTATATCATTGTCGATTTTCACGGTGAAGCAACAAGTGAAAAATTGGCGTTTGGTCATTATGTTGATGGACGTGTTGATGCGGTCGTTGGAACACATACACATGTACCTACAGCGGACGCAATGATTTTACCAAAGAATACTTTATATATCACAGATATTGGAATGACCGGCGCAAAATACGGCATTTTGGGTGGCGAAAAAGAATCCATTATTCATAAGTTTGTGACGGGTATGCCATCACGTATCAAAGAAGATACAAGCAAAAAATTACAGTTTAATGCAGTGTTGCTTGATGTAGAGAACCATACAATCAAGGCGATCAACATTCACGAATAGGAGTTTTATGATGGACAAAGATTACGCAAAATATTTTGTGAAACCAAGCATCAAAGATGCGAGAAAACGTAAGAATGAAGAAACACCAACCATCAATTATGATGAACATTTCAATATCAAAGGCATTGGTAAAGGGAAACATTATCATGTTGAGACATATGGTTGTCAAGGAAACGAAGCGGATAGTGAAACCATTAGAGGAATTTTAGAAGCTTTAGAGTTTACTTGGACTGATAAATTAGAAGAATCTGATCTCATTATTTTGAATACTTGTGCGATTCGAGAAAATGCTGAAAACAGAGTATTTGGTGAGTTGGGTAGATTAAAAAAATATAAACGCAACAACCCTGATTTGATTTTAGGTGTTGCGGGTTGTATGCCACAAGAAGAAGATGTTGTTGAACGAATTTTACACAAAGTGCAACATGTTGATTTGGTTTTTGGTACACACAATATCTATAAATTACCGGAATATTTAGAGTCTGTTATCCTTTCAAAAGAACGTGTTATTGAAGTTTATTCTGAAGAGGGATCGATTGTTGAAAACCTACCAAAAATTAGAGAACATACAAAAAAAGCATGGGTGAATATTATGTTTGGCTGTGACGAGTTTTGTACTTACTGTATTGTTCCTTATACAAGAGGAAAAGAACGTAGTAGAAGTCCTAAACAAATCATAAAAGAGGTTCAAGAACTTGTTGATGGCGGATACCAAGAAGTTACGTTACTAGGTCAAAATGTGAATAGTTATGGACGTGATTTTACTGATAAGAACTATACATTTGGCGATCTATTAGAAGATTTATCGGATTTGGCAATTCCAAGAATTCGTTTTACAACATCACATCCAAAAGATTTTGATGTGAAAACGATCCAAATGATTGCGGATAAAAAGAACTTGATGCCATACATTCATTTACCTGTACAATCAGGAAGTACAGAAGTGTTGAAAAGAATGAACCGTAAATACACCAAAGATAGTTATTTAACACTCGTAAATAAAATTTATGAGTTGATCCCAGATGTATCACTAACGACTGATATTATTGTTGGATTTCCAGGTGAAACTCGTGAACAGTTTGAAGAAACATTGGACTTAGTGAAAGCTTGTAGATTTGAAGGTGCTTATACATTTATTTATAGTGCAAGAGAAGGAACACCAGCGGCGAATTATGAGGATAATGTATCACCATCTGAGAAAAAAGCTCGTTTGTTGGAATTGAATAAAGTCGTGAATGATGGTTATTTATTCGGAAACAAACGTTTTGAAGGGACATTACAAAACGTCTTGGTAGATGGAGAAAGCAAACATAACCCAGAAGTGTTAGCGGGTTATACAGAACATAATAAACTTGTGAATTTTGTTGCGGATAAATCATTGATTGGTGAAATTGTGAAAGTCAAAATAGTGGAAGCGAAAACATGGCATTTGTTGGGTGAATATATTGAAAGAGTTTGATGAATTATTATCCTATGTAAAGGAACATCCTTTGGTGAAACGCTACCAGGAGTTAGAAGAAAAAATCCATCAAGACAAGCAGTTATTACAAAAATATGAGCAGTTAAAAGAATATCAAAAGCAACTTGTCAATGCCAAAGCAAGTAAAAAACCTTTTGCCGAAATTGAAAAAGTGTATCTGGCCACTCGTGAAGAACTCTTAATGCACCCTTTCATGGGGGAATATTTGGATGTGATTGAAATGGTCAATAGTGATTTACAATTGATTCAAGATATCATTGCTTCAGAAATAAATATGGATTTGTCATAAAATCCATATTTTTTAATTAGTGGGAAATCGCTTTAAAAAGCAATAATTTATTGATTTAGTCATTGATATATATTATAATAGGGAAGAGCATCTATGGAAAGGAGAAGGCATATGGCAAAAAAGAAAAAAGCACGCGAAGATTTTATCTTTTTATATTCTAAAAAAGTAAGAATCTCAAAATTGGTACAATCATTTACAGTAATCCCTTCTAGGGAAGTTGTAAAATACTTAAAAAACAAAGAGATTTATTTGCCTTATTATTTTCATAAAGCGTTGATTCGTAAGAATATCGCACCGGCTATTTCTATTGCAGAACAACATGATAAATTCTCTGATGAGATGCGTCATCGTTTAAAATGGTTTGATCAATTCACCATTTTTCAATTAGAAAAATTTGCCAAAGGATTCAATTTACAAATTGATGTTGATGAGTATAAAAAAGATTTTTGGGATATCATTGTTCGAAATAGAACTGAGTTAATGATTGATAACTTAGAGTTTGTGAAGTTACAAAACTTGACAATGAAATATGCTAAAGAACCTCAAGAAACCTATGAAGAGTTACGAAGCAATCTTGATGAGGTATACTTTGAACCACCAGGGTATTTTGATGGTTCACCATTAGAAGAAGCGAAAGAGACACTGAGTAACGCAACAACCTTAAATGAAATTCGTGAGCTTGGTGATAAATATTCAGTGGATATTCCAAGACGTATTAACAAATCACAACTTGTTGATATTGTTGCAAGAAAACTAGAATTTAATGAAGAACAAAAAGCTGAATTAGAAAAAAAATCCATTCTTGAAATAGAACGTTATGCGAAACGTAGACAAGTCGATGTTTCTGTCGAATTACGTAAATCGGATATGATTGAATATATCTTATTAAAAATGCCTGAAGAAATTGATGAACGTCATCAATTGTCATTAAAAATCTTTGATGGTATTAATATCGAGGAATATTTATACAATTTAAAAATTGTTGAAATATCAGAAAAATTAAAAGAACGCAACAAAAAAAGAATGATGGTTGCGCTCGTGACATTCGCAGCGCTCATTACACTAGCATTCATTGTTTATTTAGTATATACACAATTATAGTTAGGTGAAACATATGGACATCAACAAACAAGATTACACACCGATGATGCAACAGTACTTAACGATCAAAGAAGACTATAACGATGCTATAGTCTTTTTTCGACTTGGCGATTTTTATGAAATGTTTTTTACTGATGCTTACCTCGCAAGTAAAGAACTAGAAATACAGCTAACTGGTCGTGACGCTGGGGCAAAAGAACGTGTACCAATGTGTGGGGTTCCTCATCATGCGGCGGATGCATATATTGAACGTTTGATTGAAAAAGGTTATAAAGTGGCCATTTGTGAACAAACAGAAGATGCTAGCCAAGCAAAAGGCTTGGTCAAAAGAGAAGTTACTAGACTCATTACACCAGGTACTTATATGGACCAAGCACAAGATGAGATGCATTATATTGTGGCACTAGGGATACATCCAACGAGTTATACTGTAGCTTATTTGGATCTTTCTACGGGAAACAACTATTTGCTAAATTTACCAAAAGATTACAATATTTTAATTGGTGAACTACTTCATATTGCACCAAAAGAAATCATTCTAAACACTGCGCAGGATTATGAACATATTGAACGATTCGTAAAGAATGAAGGAATCATTGTCTCTTATCAACGAGAACTTGATGCTTCAGATGTGTTTGAAAAGTTGTATCAGCATTTAACAAGAAAAGAAGAAATTAAAACATATAAACGATTACTTTCTTACATCACCACAACACAAAAAAGAACTTTGATGCATTTGAAAACGGTGGAAGTATTAGAAGCAAGTAGTTACCTAAAAATGGATGCATCAACTACAAGGAATTTAGAACTGACAAAAACATTGCGCCAAAATGAAACTCTTGGTAGTTTGTTTTGGTTGATTGATCATACATCAACAGCGATGGGATCACGCTTTCTAAAACGTCAACTATCTAGACCATTGGTCAATAAAGATATTTTAATCAAGCGCTACGATACAGTGGATAAACTCAATACGGAATTTATCATCAAAGAAGACATTAAAGAACAGTTAAAACTGATGTACGATTTAGAACGCATCGTCGGTCGCATTTCTTATGGTAATGCCAATGCGAAAGATTTGATTCAGTTGAGAAGAAGTGTCATGGCACTTCCTTCAATCTATCAAAAATTGCGTCAGTTAGAAGATGAATACACCACCTTTTTAGCAAACAAATTGCATTTATTAATCGAGTTATATGATACCTTAGCACGTGCGCTTGTGGATGAGGCTCCTTTGTCTATTAAAGAAGGAAACCTCTTTAAGAATGGATATTCAAAGGAATTAGATGAACTTAGAGATACATCGTTGAATTTACAAGAGTGGTTAACGGATTTTGAACTCAAAGAACAAGAAAAAACGGGAATCAAAAAACTTAGAGTTGGTTATAATCGTGTGTTTGGATATTATATTGAAGTGCCTAAAGGGCAAATAGAACATGTCAAAGATGAATTTGATTACACAAGAAAGCAAACCCTCGCTAATAGTGAGAGATATATTAGTGAAACACTCAAAGAAAAAGAGTCACTGATTCTTTCTTCATCAGAAAAAAGTGTGGAACTAGAATATCAGTTATTCTTAGAATTAAGAGAAGAGGTTGCGAAATACATCACAAGCATTCAAGAAAATGCGACGATTATTAGTGAAGTGGATATGTTGGTATCTTTTAGTGTCATTAGTGAAAAATATCGACTAGCAAGACCAACGATTAACGGGGGTGGAGAAATCCATATAAAAGAATCACGTCATCCTGTTGTTGAACATGTATTACTAGAGGAACCATTTATACCAAATGATATTGAAATGGATAAAAACACCGATATTTTACTTGTAACGGGACCAAATATGTCAGGGAAGTCAACCTATATGAGACAACTTGCCGTTTGTGCGATTATGGCACAAATAGGTTCTTTTGTACCTGCGAAAGAAGCAAACATTCCACTCTTTGATGCGATTTTTACACGTATTGGAGCGGCAGATGATTTGGTTAGTGGAAAATCAACGTTTATGGTGGAAATGCTTGATGCCAATCATGCGATTCAAAACGCAACCAAACATTCATTGATTTTATTTGATGAAATCGGAAGAGGAACTGCGACCTATGACGGGATGGCAATTGCTCAAGCAATCATTGAATACATTCATGAGAAAATTGGTTGTAAAACATTGTTTTCAACACATTATCATGAATTAACGACGCTTGATCAATCGTTGATGAAATTAAAAAACATTCATGTTAGTGCGGATAATAAACATGGTAAAATTGTCTTTTTACATAAAATTGAAGATGGACCAGCTGATGAATCTTATGGGATTAATGTCGCTGCGCTTGCTCATTTACCAAAACCATTGATTAAAAGAGCTACGATGATTTTACGTCATTTAGAAACGCAACATAAAAAAGAATTAGATGAGATTGATTTGTTTAATTTTGATGCATTTGAAGAAGAGGAGAAAGAAGAAGTTTCGCTTGTGGAACAAGCATTAAAAGAAGTAGATATTAACGAAATGTCACCTCTTGATGCACTGAATTTCTTATCTGAATTACTAAAAAAAATGTAAATAAGTCTATCATCATACAAGAATTTGTTATACTAAGGATGAGGTGAGAAGATGAGTAAATCATATGAAGATGAAATCAAAAAGTTAACAAAAACACAATATAATGTGACTATGAAAAATGGTACAGAACCACCATTTCAAAACGAGTATCATGATGAATTTCGTGAAGGAATCTATGTCGATATTGTATCAAAAGAAGTATTGTTTTCTTCGAATGACAAATTTGATGCAGGTTGTGGTTGGCCTTCATTTACTGCGCCTGTAAATAAAGATTTGATTGTTGAAAAAAAGGATCATTCACATTTTATGACGAGAACAGAAGTTCGTAGTAAAAATCCTAATATTCATTTAGGTCATGTGTTTGATGATGGTCCAAATGGACAACCGAGATATTGCATCAACTCTGCTTCTTTGGCGTTTATTCCCAAAGAGGATATGAAAAAAGCAGGGTATGAAGAGTATTTATCACTATTTAAAAAGTAACAATCAATATTGATTGTTACTTTTTCTAGAAAAAAGAGAACATTTCTCATATAATGAAGATGAAAAGGATGTGACATTATGGGTAGAATCTATCAATTAGATGATGGCTTAAGCAATATGATTGCGGCTGGTGAAGTCGTTGAAAATATGGCGAGTGTTGTCAAAGAACTTGTGGAAAATGCGATTGATGCTGAGGCAAAAAATATTGACATTTATTTGGCTGATGCTGGATTAAGTGAAATCAAAGTGACGGATGATGGGATTGGTATGAGCAAAGAAGATCTAAAAATGGCCATCAGACGACATGCGACAAGTAAAATTAGAACATCCCATGATCTTTATCATATTCATACACTTGGATTTAGAGGGGAAGCACTTCCTTCAATCGCATCTGTTTCTCATTTCGATATCACTAGTAGCGAAGGAAATGATGGGTATCATTTGTTTTTACTAAAAGGTGAGTTGAAAGAAGAAGGAAAAGTGGCCGCAAAAAAAGGAACAAACATTTCTGTGAAATATTTGTTTTATAATACACCCGCTAGATTAAAACACTTAAAGGCAAGTCATACAGAACTTTCTTACATTGTTGATTACGTACAAAAGATTGCCTTATCACATCCTGAAATATCATTTAAATTGATCAACAATCAAAAAATCCTTTTTCAGTCTTCAAGTACAGAAGATCCTTTAAAAGTACTTGCGCAAATATATCCGCTGGATATCATTAAAAATATGGTTTATTTCGAAGCGAAAGACTCGTATTTCAACATTCGTGGGTACATCACAAAACCGATGTTTACAAGAAGTACAAGACAACATATTACTGTGATTGCGAACAATCGTTTGATTAAAAATCATCGTATTGTCCAGGCAGTAAAAGATGGATATGACACTTATTTACCAGTGGGGAAAAACCCGATTGTGTTTTTAGAAATCACGCTTGATCCTTTATTGATTGATGTCAATATTCATCCGCAAAAATTGGAAGTAAAATTCACAGAAGAATCAACGCTTAGAACATTGATTCGAAGAACAGTGAAAGAAACATTGCTAAAAGAAGAGTTGATTCCAAAAGTACAAAAACAAGAAAAATCATCTAATCATTCAACCCAGTATTCTTTTGATTTGAAAGATCAAACAAAAGAACAAGATGATCATTTAGAAGAAGAACAAGTTGAATATCAAGCGAAAAAAGATGAACTTGTGAATCAAATATTGAAAGATAGACATCGACAAACGAATGATGTACAGACAAATAAACCAAAAGAAACACAAAAAGAAGAAGAAAAAAACGCTTTACCAAGACTAGAATATATTGGTCAATTTATGGGGACATATTTACTTGCGCAAAGTGAAGAAGGTCTTTATATGATTGATCAACATGCCGCAGCTGAACGTATTCGTTATGAACGATACATCGAGAAAATGAGTACACCAAAAATTGAAACATATGAATTGATTATACCTGTTACTTTAGATTTATCCTCACAAGAAGTCATTGCCTTAGAAGATCAGTTGCACCAATTAGAACAGTTTGGTATTAAAGCGAAAGATAATCAACATCAAGGGATTGATATCACTCATGTACCTACCTGGTTTGAACAGGGATATGAAGGAATTTATACTGAAGAAATGGTGAGTCATTTACTAGATTATAAAGATTTATCAATCAAAAGTGTGGTTGATCATCTCGCAAAAGAACTTTCTTGTAAGCACTCAATTCGTGCAAATAAATACATCAATCAAAATGAAATTGATGTATTGTTAAAAGATTTACAACACACAAAAAATCCATATACATGTCCACACGGTCGACCAGTTATTATTCATTTTACCCCACATGAAATTGAAAAAATGTTTAAAAGGATTATGTCATGATTGTCGTGATTGTTGGTCCAACAGGAGTAGGAAAAACAGCCTTATCAATTGCCCTTGCGAACTATTACGATACTGAGATTATTAGTGGTGATAGTGTGCAAGTTTATAAAGATTTGACCATTGGTAGCGCAAAAGTAACAAAAGATGAAATGGATGGAATCAAACATCATATGATCGATGTATTAGAACCTAGTGAAGATTTTAGTGTCGCAATCTATCAAAAAATGGTGCGTGAAAAAATACAAGAATTCGAAGATAACAATTTAATGCCACTGATTGTAGGAGGAACTGGGTTATATATAAAAAGTGTATTATACAACTACAACTTTGACGATACCAAAAGAGATCATGATTTTGAGGAAGAGCTACGTGATGTAGACAACG
>DFNN01000154.1 GCA_002376065.1 Caryophanales bacterium UBA3566 | reverse complement strand
TATTGCTATAATATCTTCGAGGTGGTTAGATGCAAGAATTCACAGAAGTTGTTCTTGATATTATATCAAGTATCCCTAGAGGTAAAGTGGTGACTTATGGACAGGTAGCCGCATATGCTGATTCACCTAGAAGTTCACGTCAAGTTTCGCGGATCTTACATAGTATGAGTGAATCTTATAATTTACCTTGGCATAGAGTGATCAATAAGCAAGGGAAAATTTCTTTAACAGGTCAAGCAGGACATGCACAAAAAGTCTTACTTGAGCGCGAAGGTGTTGTTTTTAAAAATAACAAAATCAATCTTTCTATTTACCAATGGAAGATTGGAGAAAATGAATGATTGCACTATGAATATAGTGCTTTTTTTGATATAATTTAAGCAGGTGATTTTTATGCATTTTTTATTAGAGAATTTAAACAAAGAACAAAAAGAAGCAGTATTACAAACAGAAGGACCAGTCATGGCAATCGCTGGTGCAGGAAGTGGAAAAACAAGCGTTCTTACTAGAAGAATCGCTTATTTAATCTACGAGAAAAATGTTCATTATAAGAATATTCTTGCCATCACATTCACAAATAAGGCCGCAAACGAGATGAAAGAGCGTGTGAAAGAGTTGACAGACATCCCAACACGTTTTATGTGGATATCTACATTTCATTCTATGTGTGCGCGCATTTTGCGTGATCATATTGAATTAATCGGATATACAAGAGCATTTCAAATTTTGGATGACGATGATACATTACAAATGATGAAAAGCATCATGAAGAAGTTGGATATTGATTCTAAAATATACAAACCAAGACAGGTAAAAAGTGGTGTACAAGCGGTGAAAGCGGATGAGGATAAACTATATGATTTTGAAGAACCTCTTCGTTCTATCATCAAACGTGTATATATTTCTTATCAAGAAAGTTTAAGACAAAATAATTTGGTTGATTTTGATGATTTGTTGTTGTTGACAATCGAGTTACTCAAAAACCATCAAGATATTCGAGACTACTATCGAGAATTGTTTCAATATGTTCTTGTAGATGAATTTCAGGATACCAACAATATACAGTATGAACTTGTGACATTGCTTGTAGGAAGTCATAAAAATTTATTTATTGTTGGTGATGAGGATCAGAGTATTTATGCTTTTCGTGGAGCCAATATTGAAAATATTAAAAAATTTCAAAAAGACTTTCCTGATTATCATTTGGTTTTATTAGAACAAAATTATCGTAGCACAAATACAATCTTGAATGCTGCAAATCAGATTATTCACCACAATAATGAGCGAATAGAAAAGAAACTTTATTCAACCAAAGGTGATGGTGAAAAGATTGTTTGTTATAAAGGTGTTACCGCAAGAGATGAAGTAGAATATGTTGCAATGAAAATCTTAGAACTTGTCCGTAAAGGGCGAAAATATAATGATTTTGCAGTTCTTTATCGTGCGAATTCAACATCACGTATGTTTGAAGATGTATTTATGCAAAAAAGAATACCTTATAGGATATTTGGAAACACAAGCTTTTTCAAACGTATGGAGATCAAAGATTTTACAGCCTATTTGCGTTTGATTATGAATCCAGACGATGTCTTTAGTTTTACAAGAGTGATTAGTGTGCCTAGACGTGGAATTGGTGGGGTAACAATTGAGCGCATTCAAGCATATATAGATGAACATCAAGTAAGCTTGCGAGAAGCGGTAGAACATAGTGATGAATTTTTGTCAAAAGCGATGAAAACGAAATTACAAAAATTCTTTGAAATGATTGAGAATCTTAGAAAAGAACTAGATCAAAGAAGCTTGAATGATTTTGTCGATTACGTGCTTCAAACGACTGGTTACTTAGAATACATCGAACAAGATGAAAAATCTGATGTACGAATTGAGAATTTACTAGAATTTAAAACGATTCTTACTGAAAATGAGACGGTTTATGAATCAATTACAAAAGAAGAGTTGATGATGTATCTATTAGAAGATATTAGTCTAAAAAGTGAAGAATCACAAAGTGATATAGAAGATGGAGTAACCTTTATGACGCTTCATGCGGCAAAAGGTTTGGAATTTCCTGTAATATTTATGGTGACAATGGAAAACGGTATGTTTCCTTTGCATCGTAGCTTTAATAGTAAAAAGGAAATTGAAGAAGAGCGTAGATTGATGTATGTAGGTGTTACTAGGGCAAAAGAGTTATTGTATTTTACTAGTGCGAGTGTTCGTCAGACATATGGAGAGACTATGCAAAATCCTGATAGTATGTTCTTAAAAGAAATTAGTCCTTTATTGCTTGATTTTGAAGGCTATTACACTTTGAGAAATAATATTGATCAAACAAGAAAAGAACCTACTGTGAAACGTATTTCACAGCAACAGGAATTGAGAAGTAAAAAACGTACTTCATTGGCCAATCAAAAGACAAATGATTTGAATAAAGGCGATAAAGTACATCATAAAGTATTTGGTGATGGAGTTGTTGTCAGTGTAGTGAGTGAGCAATGTGTGATTGCCTTTAAGGCACCTCATGGAATCAAAACATTACTAAAAGACCATCCTGCCATATCAAAAGTCTAAATATGATATAATAAAGTGAATGTGGGTGAGACAATGGATCCGAAAGAGCGAATAGAGAAATTACGCAAAACTTTGCGCAAATGGGGACATGAGTATTATGTCTTAGATCAACCAACTGTTAGTGATCAAGAATATGATCAATTGATGCAAGAGTTGATTAATTTAGAAGAAAAATATCCTGAATATCAATCAGCTTCCTCACCAACAGTAAGAATTGGTGGAGAAGTGTTAGATAAATTTGAAAAAGTAGAACATGATCATCCGATGATGTCGCTTTCAAATGCTTTTAATCATAAAGATTTACGATTATTTGATGAACGTGTGAAAAAAAATACGGACAAAGAGTTCCATTATTTTGTTGAACTTAAGATTGATGGTCTTGCTGGAAGTTTGAAATATCAAGAAGGTGAATTCATCCAAGCAGCAACAAGAGGTAATGGAACGATTGGTGAAAATGTTACCCAAAATGTCAGAACCATTTACAGTATTCCTTTACAAATTAAGGAAACAAGACCACTCGAAGTTCGTGGTGAGATTTTTATGAGTAAAGACGCTTTTATTAAGGCAAATATTGAGCGTGAAGATCAAGGAAATGAGTTGTTTAAAAATCCGAGAAACGCCGCAGCTGGTAGTTTACGTCAACTTGATAGTAAAATCGCTGCGAAACGTCAACTAGATATGTTTGTATATAGTTTGATGACTCCTGAAGTATTTGATATTCATACACATGAAGAAGCATTATCTTTTGTCAAAGACTTAGGATTTAAAGTAAACCCTTTAAGTAAGCGTTGTGATACCATTGATGAGGTGATTGCACTTGTTGAAGAATACACCACCAAAAGAAACACATTGTCTTATGAGATTGATGGTGTTGTTGTAAAGGTCAACGAGTTATCACTTTATGAGGAAATAGGTTATACAGCGAAAAGTCCGAAATGGGCAATCGCTTATAAATTTCCTGCAGAGGAAGTCATAACTAAGGTGCAAGATATTACATTCCAAGTAGGAAGAACAGGACAAATTACGCCTGTAGCGACATTTGATACTGTATTGGTTCAAGGATCAAGTGTGAGTAGAGCGACACTTCACAATGAGGATTATATTCGTCAAAAAGATATTCGTTATGGTGATTATGTTAAGATAAAAAAAGCTGGAGACATTATTCCGGAAGTTGTTTCTGTAGTAGTAGAACAAAGACCTAGCGATAGTGTTCCATTTGACATGATTTCACATTGTCCGGTTTGCGAAGAACCGATTGTAAAAAAAGCGGGAGAGGCTGATCATTTTTGTGTGAATCCTGATTGTCCTGCGAAAAAAATGGAAGGACTTGTCCATTTTGTTTCACGAAAAGCAATGAATATTGAGGGGCTTGGAGAGCGTATCATTGAACAATTTTATAATGATCAATTGATTACGACGATTGTTGATATATATACCTTAAAAGATAAAAGAGAAATCTTGATTACCAAAGAAGGTTTTGGAGTAAAAAGTATCGATAAAATGCTTGAAAATATTGAAAAAAGTAAATCAAACAATGCTCATCAATTGCTGTTTGGACTTGGTATTCGCCATGTTGGCGAAAAAGTATCTAAAGTGATTATGTCATATGCAAAAAATGTGTTTGAGTTGTTTGATATTACAAAGAGTGATTTAATAGAGATTGACGAAATAGGAGAAGTGATTGCAGAATCAGTGATCTCATATTTCCAAAATGAAGAAAATCGAAAACAACTAGAAATGCTCAAAGATTTAGGGATAAATATGACTTATGAAATAAAGAAATCTGATAAGTTAGATTTACAAGATAAAACCTTTGTACTAACCGGTAAACTAGAACAATTCACACGCAATGAAGCCAAAGATATGATTGAATTACGTGGTGGAAAAGTAACTGGATCTGTCAGCAATAAAACAGATTATGTTGTTGCGGGTAGTGATGCAGGAAGCAAGTTAGATAAAGCCAATGATTTAGGTGTGAAGGTATTGAGTGAAAGTGAGTTTTTAGATTTACTAGATAGGTGAATAGTATGTTAGAAAACATTATAATTAAAGGTGCGAAAGAGAATAATTTAAAAAACATCGATTTAACAATTCCGAAAAACAAGTTTATCGTAATGACTGGTTTATCTGGAAGTGGTAAGTCGTCTTTAGCATTTGATACGATTTATAAAGAAGGACAACGTCGTTATGTTGAAAGTTTAAGCGCATACGCACGTCAATTTCTTGGAAATATGGAAAAACCGAATGTAGAAAGTATTGAAGGATTAAGCCCAGCGATTAGTATAGATCAAAAAACGACGTCAAAGAATCCACGAAGTACAGTGGGAACTGTGACAGAAATTTATGACTACTTACGTTTGCTTTTTGCACGGATTGGAAAACCGATTTGTCCGACTCATCATATCGAGATATCTGGGCAATCGATAGATCAAATGACGGATAAAGTAATGGATGTGATTGAAGGTAGGGTTATTATTTTGGCACCAATGGTGCAAGAGAAAAAAGGAACCCACGCAAAATTGATTGAGCAAATGCGTAAAGAAGGTTATGTACGTTTGCGAGTCAATGGAGAAGTCACTGATATTGAAGAAGATATTGAATTAGATAAAAATAAACGTCATACAATAGAAGTCGTCATCGATCGATTGAAAATGAAAGAGGGTGTTCGCTCTCGTTTATTTGACTCTTTAGAGACTGCTGCACGTCTTGGTGAAGGAAAAGTTGTTGTTTTGATTAATGATGAGGAACACGTATTTAGTGAGCATTACGCTTGTCCTTACTGTGATTTTTCAATTGGTGATTTACAACCAAGATTGTTTTCTTTTAATGCGCCATATGGTGCGTGTCAAGCATGTAGTGGTTTAGGACATAATATGATTATCGATCCTGATTTGATGATGCCTAATAAAGATTTGTCTATCGCTGAAGGAGCTATAAAGGGTTGGCAAAACACGGATTCTTACGGTTTTGAAAAAGTAAAACAAACCGCGGAATTTTATGGTATTGATATAACGAAACCAGTAAAAGATATGAAAAAGAAAGACCTTGATATCATTTTATTTGGGAGTAAAGATAAAATTCATTTTCGTTTGGGAAAAGCAAGAAAAGACAATTATAAACACCAACAATATGAACGATTTGAAGGAGTTATTAATAATTTAGAACGTCGCTTTTTAGAGACTGGATCTAAATTTATTCGTGATTGGATTACTGGCATGATGGTTGAACAAACTTGCCGTATTTGTGAAGGAAAGAAACTCAATGAGCAAGCATTAAGTGTGAAAGTTGGTGGTCTTGATATTATCACCCTTACAGATTACACCGTGAAAGACATCATTGCTTTCTTTAAGGGACTCAAACTGAGTGACCAAGACCAACAAATTAGTGAGATGATTCGCAAAGAAATTCTCGAACGATTATCATTTTTAGAGAATGTTGGTTTATCATATTTAACATTGTCAAGACAAGCTGCGACGTTATCCGGTGGAGAAAGTCAACGTATAAGGTTGGCGACGCAAATAGGGTCTCAATTAACAGGTGTGTTATATGTTTTAGATGAACCAAGTATTGGATTACATCAACGAGATAATCATAAATTGATTGATGCATTAAAACATATGCGAGATATTGGGAATACATTGATTGTTGTTGAGCATGATGAAGAAACAATGTTTGAAGCAGATCAAATCATTGATATTGGTCCAGGTGCTGGATCATTTGGTGGAGAAGTGATGTTTCAAGGTACGATTGAAGAATTGTTGAAAGATAAAAAAAGTATTACTGGGCAGTATTTATCTCGTCAAAAGAGTATTCCTATACCAAAAACTAGACGACCACATAAACATGGATATATCAATATAAAAGGGGCAGAAGAAAACAACCTTAAGAATATTGATGTTGCTTTTCCTAAAGGTGTTTTAAATGTCGTGACTGGCGTTAGTGGGAGTGGGAAAAGTTCATTAGTTAATGAATGTTTATATAAAGGATTGTCGAATGCAATCTATCGGAAAAAACAACAAGCTGGAAAGTTTGCGTCGATTGATGGAATCAGCGATTTTGAAAAAATCATTAATATAGATCAATCGCCAATCGGAAGAACACCGAGAAGTAATCCAGCAACATATACTGGATTATTTGATGATATTCGTGAAATATTTGCGATGACCAATGAGGCAAAAATGCGTGGATATAAAAAAGGACGTTTTAGTTTTAATGTCAAAGGTGGACGTTGTGAAACGTGTAGTGGAGATGGTTTGATTAAGATTGAAATGCATTTTTTACCAGATATTTATGTTCCTTGTGAAGTATGTCATGGGGCACGTTATAATAAAGAAACACTCGAAGTAAAATATAAAGGAAAAACCATTAGTGATGTTTTAGATATGACAATTGATGAAGCATTGATCTTTTTCACCAACATTCCTAAAGCAAACAAGAAGTTACAGACGCTTGTTGATGTTGGACTTGGTTATTTAAAAATTGGGCAACCAGCAACGACCCTTTCTGGGGGAGAAGCGCAACGTGTCAAATTGGCAAAAGAGCTTCATAAACGTATAACCGCAAATACATTATATATTCTAGATGAGCCTACAACAGGGCTTCATTCTGATGATGTGAAGCGATTACTAGAAGTGATGCAGCACATTGTTGACAAAGATGCAACGGTTGTGATTATTGAACATAATTTGGATGTAATCAAGGTTGCCGATCATATCATCGATTTAGGTCCTGAAGGTGGAGATAAAGGTGGTATGGTGATTGCGACAGGAACACCAGAAGACATTACAAAAGTACCTGAAAGTTACACTGGACAATATGTAAAAAGGGTATTGGAAGGAGGTACTTATATTGAAAGATGATCAAGAAAAAAACAAAGAAGAACAACAAGAACAAAATGATCATGAAAAAACAGAAGAGCAAGATGATCAACAAGAACAGAAAGAAGAAAAGAAAGTACCTGACCTTGATATCGAAGAGTTGATGAAAGAGCTTCAAAAGCTTGAAGAAGTGAAGAAACAACAAGGTGGTAAGAAAAGTAAAATGCCGAAAATGATTACAATTGAATTTGGAGGAGTATTTCATCCGAATTTGATTGTAAATACGGTTTTTTATTTCATATTGAACTTAGCAATTATGTCAATTTTATTTGAGGTATTGTCTTTTGCGGTGTATCAAGATAGTATATTTATTATTATGTTTGTGGCTGCCTATACTTTACTTGAAATGATGTTTAGGATTTATATGATGACACATCACTTAAGATTGGTCTTTAAGACGTTTGGGTTGATTTTTTATATTGGGTATTTATTTATTTTTTATATTTTAGATAGTTTTGTGTTTGACCGTTACTTATATTTTTTGAATGAAACATTGCTCGTCGTGTTTGTCGCGATATTTGCACTGATACGCTATGTCATTAGTTTTTATATTAGACAGAATTTTCGTAAAAGAAATTTGAGGTGATTTGATGGTCTTAAGAGTAGAACAAATCGTCAATGATTACAACTTGGAAGTCATCGCTGGTGAGGCGGGATTGAAAAGAGTGATTGAAAAAGAACAGGTGTCTCGACCTGGGATGGAACTTGCTGGGCTGTTTGATTTTTATGAGTTTGATCGAATTCAAGTGATGGGAAGTAAAGAAGTTACCTTCTTTTGGTGGCTTAGTACAGAAGATCAAAAGATTCGTACAAGAATGCTTTATGAGAAGAAACCACCAATGTTTATTTTCTCGAAGAATGCGGAAATTCCAACTTTGTTTATTGAATTTTCAAATGAATATGGTATCCCTTTGTTAAAGTCAAAGAAGAAAACGTCTGCATTAATCAGTGCGCTTTATCAATATCTTAATGCGATATTATCGCCAAGAGAAAGCATTCATGGTACACTAGTAGATATTAGTGGTGTCGGTGTTTTGATTCGTGGTAAGAGCGGATTAGGGAAAAGCGAAGCAGCACTTGAACTTGTTAGAAGAGGACATCAGCTTGTTGCTGATGATCGGGTTGATATCTATCAACGTGAACTTGGAGTTGTGATTGGTGAAGCACCAGATATTTTAAAAAAATATCTTGAAATAAGAGGTATTGGGATTGTCAATGTCGCAAAACTTTTTGGTGTAAAATCATTCAAAGAAAACAAAAAGATTATGTTGGTTGTTGAACTCGAAGGCTGGGATAAGTTTAACGAGTACGATCGTTTAGGACTTGTTGATGAAAAAATAAAGTATTTTGATACTGACGTTTCTTATGTACGTATTCCTGTTACAGAGGGACGTAATATTGCGTCACTTATTGAAGTGGCTGCGATGAATGCAAGATTGAAATTTTTAGGAACCAACACTGCACAAGAATTTTCTGACTCACTCGATCACTACATCAAGCGAGATCAAGAAGAAGAATAGAGGTAATTTTATGCATGTATTTGATCCGATACCAAACATTTTTATCGATTTTGGGTTCTTTGTTTGGTACAAGTATAGTTTAATGATTCTTTTGGGGATTATTACGGCGACCTTACTTGGGTTGCGTGAAGGTAAGAATTTAGGGATAAAACAAAATGATATTTTAGATGGTTTAATCATCATTGTGCCGATAGCGATATTAGGTACAAGATTATGGTATGTTGCCTTTGAGTGGGAACGTTATGCATGGGATATCGTGAAGATATTGTCAATTACCGATGGTGGTCTTGCCATACATGGTGGATTTGTTACAGCGATTATTGCGGCGTATTTCTATACAAAAGCAAGAAAAATCGATATTTTACGTGTCTTTGATATCATCACACCAGGATTTTTAATTGCTCAAGCGTTTGGACGCTGGGGGAATTTCTTTAATCAAGAAGCACATGGTGGTGTGATTGGTGGAGTGAAAGATGGAATAGAGAATTATTCACTTGATGAACAACGTGCGTTTCTAAGTGAGACGTTGCATCTACCTGATTTCATTACGAATAATATGTATTTGTACGGACCTGATGGATTGAATTATTATCATCCTACTTTTTTGTATGAATCAATATGGAATCTCACAGGATTTTTGATCATGTTAATCTTACGTAGAACGAAGTTTTTACGTTCAGGAGATTTGTTGCCATTTTACTTAATTTGGTATAGTGTAGGACGTTTCTTTATTGAAGGAATGCGTACGGACAGTTTATATATTGGAGATACACAGTTGAGAACTGCTCAAATTACGTCGTTGGTTATGATCGTATTGGGAATTGGATTTATTGTGTTTAGTCGTCTAGTATTAAAACCAAAGCGTTACGCTAAAATTTTAGAGGAAAATCGTATATAATAAAAAATCGAGGTGAGAAATATGGATAAATATGATGTTATTATTATTGGTGCTGGACCTGGAGGTATGGCTGCTTCTTTGTATACAGTACGTGCAAATTTAAAAACGTTGATGTTGGAAAAAGCTGCGCCAGGTGGGAAGATGATGTCTACTTGGGAAGTTGAGAATTACCCAGGACTTGGGAAAGTAACTGGATTTGAAATCAGTGAAAAAATGTTTAATCATACACAGGAATTAGGTGTTGAATACAAATACGGAGACGTTTCTGGAATCATTGATAAAGGAGACATCAAAGAAGTACATACTTCTGGTGGAGATGTGTATGAAACAAAGGCGGTCATTATTGGTAGTGGAACAACACCACGTGGAACCAATGCGCCTGGTGAATCAAAATTATCTGGTCGTGGAGTCAGCTGGTGTGCGATTTGTGATGGGGCGTTTTTCAATGATAAAGATGTCGTTGTTGTTGGTGGCGGAAATAGCGCTATTGAAGAGGCGACTTACCTATCAAAAATGGTAAACCACATTACAGTTGTAAATGTTTTGGATACACTCCAAGCAGATAAAAAAGCAATTGATGAAGCCAATGCGACAGGAAAAATGGATTACAAATTAGGATATGAAATTGTATCTTTTGATGGTGAAAAACAATTAGAATCTGTGACCATTAGAAACGTGAAAACACAAGAAGTTGAAAAACTTGAAGTTGAAGGAGCATTTGTCTTTATTGGACATATTCCTGAAACGAAGTTTTTAGAAGGTTTAGAAATCACCAATCAATGGGGTTACATTGAAGTGAATAGTAAAATGGAAACAAAAATTCCTGGAATTTATGGAATTGGTGACGTGATTGAAAAAGAACTACGCCAAATCGCTACAGCGGTTGGTGATGGTACAATTGCGGCGGTAAATGTATCGAAGTATATTGAATCAATTAGTCATAAATAAGAAACAGGAGCGTATACCGCTCCTGTTTTTCTAAGCATAGACTTTTTTCTAAGTGAATGCTATAATATAAGCACCAGATTGGACGTGATAAGATGAGTTTTGCCTCAGATACAAAAAGCGAATTATTAAACATCAAAAGTGACAATTGTTGTTTGCTTGCAGAACTTGCAGCTTTACTCGCAATCAATGGTCAAGTTACGATATCAAAAGAAGGATTGAAAATTGAGTTTCAAACGACGAATTTAAAAATTGCTAGAAAAGTCATAACTTCGATTAAGAAACTTTATCATGTGGATGTGGATATCGTATCAAAAAAGCAAATGAAGCTGACGAAACATGATCAGTATATATTGATTATTCAACATAAGGCAAATACGATCATTAATGAACTCGGTTTGCTCAATCAAGATGAACCAATTGAACCAAATTTTTTAATGAAAGAGTGTGACCAAAAAGCATATTTACGTGGTGCATTCCTAGCGAGTGGTTCAATCAATTCTCCAGCGAGTAGTAGTTATCATTTAGAGATTTTTACACATCAAGAGTCACTGGCGAATGCATTGAAAGATTTGATGAATAAATTTTATTTAAATGCCAAAATGGTGGCACGTAGAACTGGGTATATTACTTATATTAAAGAATCGGAAAAGATATCAGATTTTATTCGTGTAGTCGGAGCGAATGTGGCCCTATTTACCTATGAAGATGAACGTATTAAACGTGATTTTGTAAATTCGATTACTCGAGTAATGAATATGGATATCGCCAATCAAAACAAAACGTTAGAAGCAGCGGATAGACAACTTCGTAATATCAGTATCATCGAGAATATGGTGGATTTGGCGAGACTACCCAAAAGTGTTACTGAAGCAATGACACTGAGAAAAGAATTTCCAGAGGCATCATTAAAAGAGTTATCAGAGGTAAGTATTGATGTACTCAATAAGAGTGTATCAAAAAGTGCACTGAATCATAGATTTCGTAATATTCAAGAACTTGCCGATGATTTATTGGAGAGTGTAAAAGATGAGTAGTATTGGAATTGATTTGGTTGAATTTGAAGATTTGAAGGCACGAATGAGTAAGCGATTTGTATCGCGCATATTATCAGAACGTGAACTAGCTATTTATGAAAAAATTCATCACCCTCAAAGAAAACTAGAGTTTTTAGGTGGCCGTTTTGCGGCGAAAGAGGCATATACAAAAGCGTATCGCTCTTTTGAAACACCGTTAAACTATGTTGATGTTGAGGTGTTAAAAGATGAATTGGGTGCTCCTTATATTGAAAGTAAATATCGCAAAGAAGATAAGGTGGAGTTGAGTATTTCACATAGTCCATCTTATGTTGTGGCGATTTGTATGGTTGAAAAAAGAGGCTACTATAAATTATAGTGGCCTCTTTTGATTAAATAAATTTATTTTCTGTTTGAATGCGTGGATTTTCTTTGATTGATCCACTTCTGTAAGCTTCAAGTAATAGGTATAAATCATCAATTTCTGCCTGTATTTTTTGTCCCTTATCGGTATTATACATGTAGGCTCTTTTGACATTGAGTTCTTCTTCTCGAATGGTTGATATAATGTCGGATTCTTTATCGATTAAGTCTTCCACAGAAGTGAAACGTTCGTGAGAGATTAAAAAGATTTTATAAGAGTCACTTACTAGGGTATATCCACCAATTTGTATTTTTGATTGGTATTGTTTGCTCATGCCACCATCTATGGTATAGAGTCTACCTTCAGCCATAATAGGATGTCCACCTGCTGTGATATCTGTTGGTACATGACCATTGATGATTTTTGATTTTTCGAAGTTGATTGAGAATTCATTGTATATTTTTTTTAGGATGGTTTTGTTTTCTCGCATATTAAAGTAGGGATTCATCATCTCTTTATGACTACTTTTATCATCGATAAAATAACGCTCAAATGTTTTCATTGCGGTTTTACCAAATAGTGGAGATTCTGCGCCTTGCCATAAAAATACGAAGTAATCTTTGTCACGATTGTCTTTTTGATATCGATTGAGATAGGCACTTCTTATTTTTTTATCAAGAGCGTCAAATAATGCTTTACCTTGATAAAATTTATCGTCAATCTTGATTCCTGAGAAGGCGCCTTGATTTGTAAGAGGAATGCATCCATGGAAAAGAAGATTTTTATTATAGACAAGATACATAAATCCATATTGGAATAAAAAGCGTATATGCATTTGTAGTAAGTCATTGTTTAAGAATGCGTTTTTTAAATGGTGAATGACACGTTCTTCATCTGGTGTTAATGCGTAAGGATCTTGTGGGTTGATGGTTGGAAAAAATGTGTCATTAAGTTGATAAGTTTTACCATCTATATTTATGGTATGTTTATGGTAATCAATTTGATCTAGTAATAAACGATCATCTAATTGAAAGTGAGGATTTCTTTTGAATACAGCACCTTCTAATTTGAATTGAATGATTGTGATTGCTTTATGCATTTTACTTACCAAGGCGGCTTTATCATGATCGATAGAGTATTCGGTCTTGCGAGGTTTAAAAGAGGTACACGGGTCATTTTGATAGTGTTTTAAGGCAAGTTGTGCAAGTGGCAATAGATTGATTCCATATCCCTCTTCGAGGGTATCTAATGTGTTGTATTTTGCACTATTTCTAATCACATTACAAATCGACAGTTTACTTCCTGATGCGGCACCCATCCAAATAACATCATGGTTTCCCCACTCAATGTCTAAAGAATGGTATTTCATCATTTTGTTCATCACTAAGTGAGCACTTGGACCACGATCAAAGATATCACCAACAATATGTAAACGATCGATGGTGAGTTTTTGAATTAAGTAACTGAGTTCGATGAGAAAATTCTTCTCTCTTTTGGTTTTAAAAATAGAAGTAATAATGGCAACATAATATTGTTCTTTGTCGACATCTTTGGAATTCTCATAAAGCAGTTCTTGAATGATGTAAGAAAAAGCATCAGGTAAACTTTTTCTAATTTTACTTTTGGTATACTTTTGGCTCATGAGTTGTGCTAGTTCTATGAGTTGTGCTAAAATGTCTTTTAAGAATTGTTGATAAGGTATTTCATCCATTAATTGTTCGTATTTCTTGGTCATTTGTTTTGGATAATAGACAAAAAAAGCGAGTCTATTATGCTCTTTTGAAGACTTATTTGGAAATAAAATGCGGATTTTATCCATAATAACGCCACTTCCGTTTTTTAGGAAGTGATTGAAGGTTTCATATTCACCGTGGATGTCAGATAAAAAGTGTTCGGTTCCTTTCGGTAAATTCAATATCGCTGTTAAGTTAATCAGTTCAGTACTTACTTCTTGCAGTGTTGGAAACTCTTTTGCGAGCTGATTTAGATATTTTTCTTCATATGATTCTTTCATAGGTCCTCCTAGTACTTATCTTTAATTTATTATAGCATGTTTATGATGCATTTTTTTCGCTATTTTGAAGTCGTGGTTATAATGCTTGCATTCTTGTGTGTTTTTTAATAAAATTAGAAAGGTCAAGGAGTGATTTTATGGGACAAAAAGATAGTAAATTTTTAATATATATTATTGGTGGCTTTGTGGTCGCCTTTATTGGACTTGCGCTTGCGCTTGTGATTTATAATACAGCGAATCCTACGCTAGACTATAATGATATGGAACAATTGGATAGTTTTGTGGATACATATAACCAAGAAGAAGATGTCTATTTGGTGTATTTCTATAGTGAAACTTGTCCTGCTTGTCAACGTATTAAAAGTGAAGTTTTGAGGTTTGCGGATGATAATAACGCTGATGTGCCTATGTATTTTATTGATTTGGCGAAGGTATCATTACCTGCGAATGTGAACGATATATTAACTGGATATCGTGGGACACCACATATGGAAATTGTGATGAATGGGAATTATTTTGGTGCTTCTGCTTCAGGAAGTTCAGAAATTCCTAATTTGTTTGATGAAATCAATAGTGGGTTAAACGACTATATTAATTAAATTAGCCTATGATTAGGCTTTTTTCTATAGAGGAGGAGTAAGTGAATATGAATGATCAATTGATTAAAGACTTAAGTAAGAATTTAGGAATTCCTTACAAACAGATTACGACGGTGTTGAACTTATTAGAAGAGGGAAATACGGTTCCTTTTATTGCGCGTTATCGTAAGGAACAAACGGGATCGCTTGATGAGGAACAAATTCGTGATATTCATAAAGAGTATGAGTATCAAGAAAATTTGTTGAAGCGTAAAGAAGATGTCATTCGTCTGATTGATGAAAAAGGAATGTTGACGAAGGAATTAGAAGAAGAAATATTGGCGGCTACGAAGCTTGTGGATGTAGAGGATTTGTATCGCCCTTATAAAGAGAAAAAGAAAACAAAGGCAACTGAGGCTATTAAGAAGGGTCTTGAGCCGTTGGCGGAATTTATTTTAACGTTTCCTGTTGATGTTTCTTTGGAAGAAGAAGCAAAAAAATATTTGAATGATGAAGTATTGAGCGTTGAAGAGGCGATTGAAGGTGCTAGTTTTATCATTGCGGAGCGTGTGAGTGATGATGCGGAGAGTCGAAAATGGATTCGTTCGTTTACTGAGCGTGATGGAACAATTGAGTCAAAGATTAAGAAAAACGCGAAAGATGAACAACGTATATATGAAATGTATTATGAGTATGAAGAACCAATTAAGCAAATCAAACTTTACCGTGTACTTGCGTTAAATCGTGGGGAAAAAGAAAAAGTTTTAAATGTGAAAGTACGTGTTGATGAAAATAGAATTTTTGGATATTTGAATCGTCAATTTATCATCGATGAAAATTCTGTTGTGGTTGATGTGTTAAAAGAATCTTTTAAAGATGCTTATAAAAGATTGATTCAACCATCAATTGAACGTGAAATACGTTCTTTATTGACAGAAAAAGCGGAAGATAATGCGATTCACATATTCAATGAAAACTTACGTAGTTTATTATTACAACCACCAATGAAAGGTAAAATGGTGCTTGGAATTGATCCTGCATATCGTACAGGTTGTAAACTAGCTGTTGTTGATTATATGGGAACGATGAGTTACATTGATGTCATTTATCCACATCAAAAGTATCCTGGTGAACATATGCCAGTGAGTCGAGTAGAAGAAGCATATAAGAAGGTCCTTGATGCGATTAAGAAATATGATATTGATATCATTGCGATTGGGAATGGGACTGCTTCAAGAGAGACAGAACAGTTCGCTGTTGAAGTGATCAAACGTGCGAAGAAAGAATTATATTATGTGATTGTAAATGAAGCTGGGGCTTCGGTATATAGTGCGAGTCCACTCGCAATTGAAGAGTTTCCGAAATTGCATGTGGAAGAACGTAGTGCGGTGAGTATTGCGAGAAGGTTACAAGATCCGTTAAGTGAGCTTGTGAAAATTGATCCTAAGAGCATTGGGGTTGGACAGTATCAACATGATGTCACTCAGGCAAAACTGGGAGATTCACTTGATTTTGTGGTAGAAACTGCGGTTAACCAAGTTGGTGTCAATGTGAATACAGCGAGTGTAGCGTTGTTACAATATGTTGCTGGGTTAAGTAAAACAGTGGCGAAGAATATTGTGAAGTATCGTGAGAAAAATGGGCCATTTAAAAACCGCGAGGAGTTGAAGAAAGTTCCTCGTATGGGAGATAAAGCATTTGAACAAAGTGCTGGTTTCTTACGTGTGTTAGATGGAATTCATCCATTTGATCGTACGGGTATTCATCCTGAAAGTTATGATGTAGCAGAACAAATCATGCAGAAACTAAATATTAAGGATGATGAACTAGGTAGTCCAGTCTTAGAATTAAAAACAAAAGACGTAGATTTGACTTCTATGGCCGAAACTGTTGGTATAGGGGAAGAAACATTGAAAGATATTTTGGACGCGTTTGTTGCACCAAACCGTGATCCTCGTGATGATGTGGAGTCACCATTATTACGTAGTGATGTATTGAAGTTAGAAGATTTAAAAGTCGGTATGGAGTTAATGGGAACAGTTCGTAATGTGGTTGATTTTGGTGTATTTGTTGATTGTGGAGTGAAGGATGATGGATTGGTCCACATCTCACAATTGAAAAAAGGATTTGTGAAACATCCACTTGATGTCGTCAAAGTTGGAGACATTGTGAAGGTCTGGGTTAAGGATGTTGATTTGAAGCGTCATCGTCTACAACTAACAATGATTCAAGAGAATATAAAATAAGCGAAAAAAATCGGTATTTCGTTGTTGACAGTTGGCCTAAAATATTATATTATATAAGGGCTAACTTCGATGGAGTAGTACTCAAGTGGCTGAAGAGGTGCCCCTGCTAAGGGTATAGGCCGGTAATCCCGGTGCGAGAGTTCAAATCTCTCCTACTCCGCCAGTTAAAAAGTAAACAGAACATGAAAATGTTCTGTTTTTTGTTGCTTTTTGTCGGGTTATCATATATCTCGAAATGCACATCGATGAATGAAGAAGAGAGTGATATTTGATGTTCCAACTTTGAACTAAATCAAAAGACTTACTCGTTAATTTTAAATTATAAATAAAGCATTTATTTTATATAATTAACATAGTATAATTAATTTAACTAAGTTTTTTAGGAGGGACAGTAAATGAACAATTATGTGATGGAGAAAACATCGAAAACATTAACGATTTTTGGGTTAGTATTAGAAGGGTTTGCGGCATTGAGCTCGCTTATAGCGGGTATTGTACTTGTGAATATTGATCGATTTCCTTTTGTTGAAGAGGTCTATGTGACAATACCAGCAGATGAAGAATGGATCTTTGAGTTAATGACGGGTGTAATAGGTGTTGTTATTTTGATCATTGGTATTGTACTTGGAATTATGTTTACGATCAATTTCATTTTATTTACTAAGTTGATGAAAGGTGATTATTCGAAAGAAACTGCGAAAAAAATATATAAATATCAAATTGTTTGGGGAATTATTTCTTTATTGATGAATACATTGACAGGTATTTTGTATTTGATATCAGGTTTTCAAGGATTTGAAGGATTGAAAAATAAACCAGAAGTAAGTGAGAGATACTAATGGAAGAGATTACACAAATCGTATTATTGTTGATGCCATTATTGATTGTGGAACTAGCGATGCGTATTTATGTTATTTTAGATATTTTAAAAGAAGAACGACATGTACTTGGTCAAAAGAAAATCCTTTGGATTCTTTTTTGTGGTGTTGTTACGTTAGGTTGGATTGTCTACTTAACAGTTGGAAGAGAGGATTAACATGATCGCAATAAAATTAGAAAACTTAACAAAGAAATATGGTGAATTTACTGCGGTGAACGAATTGAATCTTTCGATCAAACAAGGAGAAGTATATGGTTTTATCGGAAAGAATGGCGCTGGGAAAACAACAACTATTCATATGTTGCTTTCTTTGATTCATAGAACTAGTGGTGATATAGAAGTAAGTGAAGAAGTAGTAGATTTTAAAGATATATCCTATAAAAGAAAGATTGGGTTTGTACCTGATGTTCCCGTTTTTCCAAGTTATATGAATGCGATGGAGTATTTGGTCTATGTTGCTGATATTTTTGATTTACCCAAAGAAGGACGAAAAGAGCACTTGACTTCATTATTGGAATTTGTGGAGTTAGAAAATAATCAAAAAAAGATTTCACAATATTCACGTGGAATGAAACAACGACTAGCGATTGCACAAGCACTCGTACATGATCCCGATATTTTAGTAATGGATGAACCAACAAGTGCGCTTGATCCAATTGGACGTAAGAGTGTAATGAATGTAATCATGCAGTTGAAAGGTAAGAAAACAATTTTTTACTCTACACATATTTTAGAAGATGTAGAACGAGTATGCGATCGTATTGGACTTCTTGATAAAGGAAATTTACTTTTAGAAGGTAGTATTCAAGAAATTCAAGAGATGTATTATAAAGATAAATATTTGTTGGTCGCAAAAGAGAAGCGTGAAGAATTATTAAGTTTGATTCAAAAAGGATTTCCTAAGATTGATGCGAAAGTTGATGGCTTTGGGGTAGAAATCAAACTGAGTAATGCACATAGTGCAAACGATGTATTAAAATATGTGATAGAGAAAGATATGACAATAGAACAGTTTATGCCAGTAAAAACATCATTGGAAGATGTTTTTGTGGAGGTGACAAATGAAAACGCTCATTAAGTATGATTTCTTTTATTTAAAAAGAACTGCGAAGTTTATCATTTTTCCAGCACTTGCTTTTTTACTCGCAGTGATTAGTCCATTGACAGCGAAATACATGAACCAAATATTAGAGTTTGCTCTTGGTAGTGAAGATTTACCAATGACATTTCCTGATCCGACTGTGATGGATAGTTATACGCAATATTTGGGGAATTTATATGAAATGTTTATTTTGGTGGTCATTTTTGTTTCTGTTGGTATATTTGTTAGAGACAAAGCAAAAGTGTTGATTCCACTGATTTTAACGAAACCAATTAGCAGAACAAAATACTTGTTATCAAAATATATTACGTTTAATATACTCGTCTTTATATCATTAATCATTGGTTATTTGGTCTTTAGTTATTATACTTTTATTTTATTTGATGAAGTTGATATGCTTGGGATGTTTTATGGGACATTACTTTATATGCTTTATGTGTTATTTATTACTTCAATTGCATTGTTTGCATCTGCAGTTTTTGATACGTATATTTTGGCAATGTTTTTTACGTTTGGAATTTATATTATTATTAATATTTTCAATATTTTCAAATCCACTTTGTTCCAATATTTCCCTGGGAGAATCATCAACGCGATTACTGAGATATTGGTGGGAACAATTGATGCAGGAGATGTCGTGTTTTATATATTGGTACCAGTTATCTTTATCGCTGCATTTATGGTGGTTGGGATTAAATTGTTTTTGGCTTATGATTTTAAAGCATAAAAAAAACAGCATTTGCTGTTTTTTTTATTGCAATGTTTGGAAGAAAAGTTCTGCTGTATTAATATTAGATGCTAGTGGTATCTTGTATACGTCACTTAATCTAAACAAAGCAGAAACATCAGGTTCATGTGGTTGTGCAGTTAATGGATCACGGAAGAATAAAATCAAATCTATTTGTCCGTTGGCAACTTGCGCTCCAATCTCTTGGTCTCCACCAAGTGGACCAGATTTGAAACAATGAATTTTTAGATTAGTGGCTTCGATGACTTTTGTTCCAGTCGTTCCTGTTGCGACCAATGTATGTCTACTTAAGACGTCTTTGTGCTTAACACAAAAGGCAATCATTTCTTTTTTCTTTTTATCATGTGCAATTATTGCGATTTTCATCAATATCACCTCAAAACCATTATAACAAATTAATCACGCCGAACATAGTGTATTATGGTATAATTTTGATTGAGGGTGATTTTATGTATACAAAAAAATATCAAGTCCATACATATGAAGTAGATAATGATAATACATTAACAATTACTGCGCTTTTTCATTATTTACAAGATGTAATGATAGAAAATGCCAATTCTTATGGTGCAAGTACTCGTTTTCACCATGAAAAAGGACTCGCTTGGGTGTTGATAGATTACGACATCGATTTATATGATATGCCAACAGTTTTTGAAGATGTTACATGTGGAACATTGCCATATTCTTTTAAGAAGTATTATGGATATCGAAAATATGAAGCAAAGATTCAAGATCAGTTGGTGGCAAAAGGAACAGGACGTTTTGTCTTAATGAATATGAACGATAAAACATTGGCGATGCCAACCAAGGAACTCCTTAGTTTGTTCACAGATGCGTTAGAAAAGCCGGCATCATTGCCACTTTCTAAACATCGCTTACTGGATATAGAGCCTCACCATATATCCAGTATTGAAGTGAAAAAAAGTGATATTGATTTAAACAATCATATGAACAATGTAAGATATTTAGAACATGCATTAGATAGTCTTAACAACTTAGATTTTGACTTGGGAAGTGTATCTAATATTAGAATCACATATAAAAAGGAATGTTACTTAGGAGATCAATTGACCTTAAAGGCAATCAAAACAAAAAAGCAAGTTCAGGTGCAAATATATAAAGGCAATGATCATATATCGTTGATTACATTAACATTATAAAAAAATCACTCGTTTGAGTGATTTTTTAGTGCTTAAACATGTCAATTAATCGATCAATTTTTGCAAAGTTGATGAATTTCGATTCGCGAAGGATTTCTTTTCCTTCATTAAAAATCAATACTGTAGGGACACTAAATATTGTGTACTCACCACGGAATTCAGCAATATCATCAACATAAATATAATACACTGGTAATTCAGCAATATGTTTTACATTTTGCGCAATGATATCATTGATGGTTGTGCATGTAGAACATGAATGAGTCTTCGCAATAACCATCACTAGTTCTTGTTTGATAATATCAGTAACTTCGTTGTAATGTTTGATTTGTTGCATAGTTTTTCTCCTCCACAATTTCAAGTGCTTGCACGGGACATGCATAAATACATCCCCAAGCATTATCACAGAATTCACCTGTATTATATGCTTTTTTTGATGTTTTGTCTATTTTTAAGGTTCCTGTTGGACAAACTCTCGCACAAATCGAGCATCCAACACATTTTTCTTCTAATACATTTATGGTATAAGCCATCATTCGCACCTCCAAGCCGTTAGTTAGTATACAAAATAAACATTGTTTTTGTCAATCCTTTTCATTATAAAAGTGTTTTCAATTTGAAAAAGTAAGTATATTCTTTGTTTGGAATATAACCTTATGGTAATATAGTCATGAGGTGGTTTGATGAAAAGTATCGTATTCTTGAAATCAATTAGTAATGATACAAAACTAAGATTGGTCAGTTTACTTTTAGAAAATGAGCTTTGTGTTTGTGAACTCGAAGAAATTACAAAAGTTAGACAAGCCAATATTTCTAAAAACTTGATAAGTTTAAAAGAAGCTGGCGTTGTTGATGTTAGAAGAGATAAGCAACGTGGATTCTATTTTTTGACTGAGGAATTTCTAAGCAATCAACAATTGATTAGTCATATTCGTGATTTAAAATTAAAGGAACAAATCTTGGCAGATGATTTTGAAGCATTTTTAATACACGAAAATGTGAAGGATGACAAGATTTATGTGTGTAGTGCATATAGAAATGAGGCGAGTTAGATGATCAAAAAAGCAATGCGTGTTGATGGAATGACTTGTGCAATGTGTGCAAAGACAATCCAAAATACATTTGATGATTTAGATGGTATCACAGCCCGTGTAAATGTTGGTGCGGGAAAAGTATTGTTTGAATATGATGAAGACAAATATAGTATGGTTGATATTGCCGAAAAAGTTCGTCAAGTAGGATATCAACCAATTTTAGAAGAATCACTTGATGATTCGAAAAACGCACGTAAGAAAATGCGTAAAGATATTTATATAGCTGTTATATTCTCGATTCCATTATTGTGGGCAATGTTCCACCATATAGATGCATTTAGTTGGCTTTATGTTCCAACATTGTTTACCAACGGTATCTTTCAACTTGTGACCGCTGGGGTAGTTCAGTTTTATATTGGTAAGAGATTTTATAAAGGTGCATATCAAGGAATAAAGAAAAAATCACTTGGGATGGATATCTTAGTAGTTCTAGGAACAACAAGTGCGTACCTATATAGTATTTACTTACTCATCGAACATACCTTTATCACAGAGCAAATGATGCCAATGTACTACTTTGAAATTAGTGCCCTTATCATTACAATGGTACTGATTGGTAACTATATTGAACACATTGCCAAAGAACGTACAACAGATGCGTTAGTCGAACTGTTAAATCTAGGAGCGAAAGAAGCTAGAATTTTACGTGATGGACAAGAAATTATGGTCGACATAGATGAAGTAGGTCTTGGAGATCAAGTGATTGTCTTAGCGAACGAGAAAATACCAGTAGATGGTATTGTCGTAGATGGAAAAAGTTTTGTGGATGAATCGATGATTACTGGAGAAAGTATTCCAATTAAAAAAGAACAAGGTGCCAAAGTAATTGGGGCGACAATCAACAAACGTGAACGTTTATTGATTGAAGCAACTAAAATTGGTTCAGATACAATGCTTAATCAAATCATTCAACACGTTGAAGAAGCAAGTAGTGAAAAGCCACCAATACAACGTACTGCCGATAAAGTAGCTTCTTACTTTGTACCAGCAGTTGTATCAATAGCGATTCTAAACTTTATTATTCACTTCTTATTCTTAAGTGATGGATTTACTTATAGTTTTACAACGACTGTGGCGATTCTTGTGATTAGTTGTCCGTGTGCTTTAGGGCTCGCAACACCTGTTAGTATTTTGGTTGGTAACGGAAAAGCTGCGCAAAACCATATATTATATAAAGGTGGAGAATTCTTTGAAGTCGCAAGTAAAATTCAGGCGATTGCATTTGATAAAACTGGAACACTAACAATAGGGAAACCTATTGTGACTGATTATATTGGTGATGAAAAAGTCATATCATTGTTGTATAGTCTTGAAAAAGAATCAAATCATCCGATTTCTCAAGCAGTGAAAGAATATGCGATTGAAAAAGAGGCTGAAGATTATAAAGTATCAAACTTTGATACCATTGAAGGTAAAGGAATCAAAGGAACAGTGAATGGACATGAAGTCATGGTTGGATCAATCAAAATACTTGATGATGTAAAACTAAGTTTGGATACATTTGAAAAGGAATACAATCAATTATTAAACCAAGCAAAAACAATCAACTTTGTTGTAGTAGATAACGAAATTAAAGCGTTATACGCAGTCCGTGATGAAATCAAACCGACATCAAAACGTGTAATCGAAGAAATGAAAAAACGTGGATTAACACCTTATATGATTACTGGAGACAATAAAGTAGTCGCTGAAGCAATTGCTTCTGAACTTGGGATTGAACATGTGTATAGTGAAGTCTTACCGCATGAAAAAGCAGATATTGTGAAAGAGATTAGTAGTAAAGGAATAATGCTTGCGTTTGTTGGAGACGGAATCAATGATGCACCAGCTTTAAAACTCGCAGACGTTGGATTTGCGATGGGTCATGGGACAGATGTTGCGATTGATTCAAGTGATGTGACATTGATGAGTCATGATTTAGGGCTTGTCTTAAAAGCAATTGATATGTCCAAAGCAACATTGAAAAATATTTATCAAAATTTCTTCTGGGCATTCTCATATAACTTAGTCGCAATTCCGCTTGCCGCAACAGGTAGATTATCAATGGTGTTGGCTGCGGCAGCAATGGCATTCAGTTCTATTATGGTTGTCTTAAATGCACTAAGATTAAAAGCAACAAAACTACCAGATTTCACAATGAAAGAAGAAGATTTAGAAGAACTTATAGAAACACAAAATAGTAAAGAAAAAGGAGAAGATAAAATGGAAATTAAAGTAACAGACATGACTTGTAATCACTGCAAGATGACAATTGAAAAAGCATTAGAAGAAAAAGGATTTAAAGATGTTAAGGTAGATTTAGAAAATAAAGTTGTCAATGTTGATTTACAAGGTAAAGAAGAGAGTGTAGCAGTTGATGCGATCACTGCAAAAGGGTATACAGTAGAAAGATAGGCTCCGGCCTATCTTTTTTGACATTTGTATTGATTTTAGTATATGTGTTTGCTATAATATAATAGCGCTAAAAAAGATACCTTTCACGGAGGGGTAGCGAAGTGGCTAAACGCGGCAGACTGTAACTCTGCTCCTTAGGGTTCGGCGGTTCGAAACCGTCCCCCTCCACCATCTTTTTTATTGCATCTAGGGGTGTGGTGTCAATGGTAGCACACCGGTCTCCAACACCGTTGGTACGGGT
>DFNN01000030.1 GCA_002376065.1 Caryophanales bacterium UBA3566 | reverse complement strand
TTACCAGGATTATCTTCACTTTGTAGTTTAATAATTCCAGATCTTACTGTTTTGAAGAAACCAATTTCTACATTATATTGTTCTGCTTCTTTAGTTGTGGCGCATAATGAATAAGCCTTTGTTAATTCTGAGGTAAGTTTAATGTAATCATCTTTTCGTTTCACTGATAATCCAACAATGTAATCAATAGTTGCCATGATTGTTTGTAGTTTTTCAGTATGTTTACCTGTGAAGTATAAAGAATAATCAAAACCGTGTAATACTTCTCTTACAAGTTCTAGTTTTTCCATCATAATAGAAACAGCAAGTTCAGTATCTACTCCTGTTTGATCTCGATCATTTTCAGTGTATTCAGATAATGCTTTTTTAAGGTTCTCTGCAATACCGATATAATCAACAATTAATCCACCTTGCTTTTCTCTAAAGACACGGTTAACACGAGCAATTGCTTGCATTAAGTTATGTCCTTGCATTGGTTTATCAATATACATTGTGTGCATACTTGGTACATCAAACCCTGTAAGCCACATATCTCTAACAATAACAAGTTCTAATTCATCATCATTATCCTTCATTCTTCTTGATAATGTTTCTCTTGTTGTTTTGTTTCCTATATGTTGTTCCCATTCATTTGGATCTGAGGAAGAACCTGTCATTACAACTTTAATTTTACCTTTCATTAAATCATCACTATGCCACTCAGGTCTTAGCTTAACTATTTCATCGTATAGTTCAACTGCAATTCTTCTTGACATCGCAACAATCATACCTTTACCAACATTGGTAGTCATTGCTTCTTGTCGTTTTTCAAAATGCTCTACAATGTCTTTCGCAACAGTCTTTACTCTAGGTTCTGCTCCAACAATCGCTTCAAGTCGAGCCCATTTGCGTTTTAATCCTTCTTTTTGGACATCTTCTTGATACTCAGTAATTTCATCATAGTTATCATCTAATAATGTATACTCGTCAGTAAAATCAATTCGAGCAATACGACTTTCATAAAAGATTTTAACGGTTGTTCCATCTTCTACGGCTCTAGTCATATCGTATACATCGATATAATCACCGAATACTGCTCTTGTATTTTTATCTGTTGTTTCTATTGGAGTTCCAGTAAACCCAATATAAGATGCATTTGGTAAACTGTCTCTCATATATTTAGCATATCCATATTTCTCATACGCTTCGTCTTCTGTTTTTACAACTTGTGCTTTAAAACCGTATTGGCTTCTATGTGCTTCATCAGCCATTACGATGACATTTTTACGTTCTGTTAAAGGATCAACTGTTCCATCTTCATTTGGAGAGAACTTGTGAATTGTTGTAAAGATAATTCCACCTGAATCACGACCATCTAGTAGTTCTTTTAAATGGTCTCTTGATTCTGCTTGTTGTGGGATAGAACGTAATAAGTCTTTTGATTTAGCAAATGTTAAATATAGTTGATCATCTAAATCATTTCTATCTGTAATAACTACAATAGTAGGGTTGGATAATTCTTGTGAAATTACCATCTTACCTGCATAGAAAACCATAGATAGTGATTTACCACTACCTTGTGTATGCCATACAACACCAATACGTCTATCTCCAGCTTCACTGGTAGCATTAATTGTACTATGTAAGGCTGTATTAACTGCGTGATATTGATGATATCCAGCTAGTATTTTTATATAGTCATTATCTTTCTCTTGGAATAAAATAAACTGTTTTAATAAATCCATAAAGATACGTTTATCAAACATACCTTTAATCAATGTTTCCAATTGTGGTAATGATTTGGGAGCAATCGTTTCACCATCAATTGTTCTCCATGTCATATATCTATCTTCTAATGAAGTTAGTGTTCCAGCTTTCGCATGTAGACCATCACTAAGTACATTAAAGGCATTATATACAAATAGATTACTTATCTTACTTTGATAGTTTTTAATTTGTCTATATGCATGTTTTAACGTCACTTCATCATCAGAAGCTGTTTTTAATTCAAAGACTACTAAAGGTAATCCATTCACAAATATAACAACATCAGGTCTTTTTTCTACTCTGTTTTCTATTACTGTAAATTGATTAACAGCAAAGAAATCGTTGTTCTCAGGATTCTCAAAATCAAATATTTGAACATTATCATATACTAGTTCTTTATTCTTATTATGATATCTTACACTCACACCATCTGTGATCATTTTATGGAAAGTATGGTTATTCGAAATTAATGATACTTGTTTAGGAATAGCTATTTCTCTAAAAGCGTCATCCAGCACTTGTCTTGGAACATGTTTATTTAAGCGAAAAAGCGCTTCTTTTAAACGCTCATTTAGTATTACTTCTTCATATCCTTCTCGTTCAGGACAATCACCTTCAGATGCGATATTAGGTCCAAACTCAGTAGAATAGCCTAATTCTTCAAGCCACTGTAATGTCGCTTCTTCTACATCTGACTCATAAAATACTTTTACTCCCATTTAATCACCCCTCAATTGGTACTTCTATTTCCCCACTCATTAGTTTTGGTAATAATGTATCTCTTAATCTTGACAAACGTCTATTTTCTCTTGTTTTAATTATCATTTCGTCTAGCATTGGTAATACCAATTCATTAAAAGTTTTACGTATTTCATTACTAGGAAATGCTATTTCCATCTCACCCAATCCATTTTCCCAGATTGCATAAGGCATTGTAGAACCTCTTGATGTTCCATTCGCATACTCGATAGTTGAATCCTGATTTAATGTAAGAAGATTAAAAGAAACATCGCATTTTTCTTTACCGCGAATAACAAAAGTTGTTGTTCTTGTAATACCATTAAATGGCGCAAGATTTACCCTGTGAAAATAGACTCTCATTGCACCTATCAAAATGTCATATTTCTGATAGAGTAACAAACTACTTTTAGCTTCTTCGTATGACTTATAATCATCAATAATCAATTGTTTTCTTGGTAGTACGTCGATAGGTGTATATACTCTATTTTTTAAAGTCTCTCCAGGTTTGGTACTTTCTTTAACAATATCTATTACAACTTTTAATTTATTTACTTCCCAACCTTTAGGAATTAATCCTAATTCACTTTCTATCATTTCTCCACCACTAGATTTATATGGCTCTCCATCTTCATTAGGAAACTCAAAATCAACAAACCATTGTTTATATAATGCTTGTGCCATTTCTTCTAGGTTCTTATTGATTTTGTTGTTAAGTTCTATTTTGTCGTCAAGTGATGATAAGATGTTTGCTATTGCTTTTTGTTCACTTAAAGGCGGCATTTCTATATCTATTTTTCTAAACTCAGACTGTTTAATTCCAGTAACTGTAGATCCAGATTCCCTTGCTTTTAATTTTGCCTGCCCTTTAGGCGATTGCAAATAATACAAAAGGTAATCATTGTATAATATTTTAGGGTTTGGTCTCAAAGTTAGAAGCCTCTGTGCAATTGCAATCCCATTTCTGTTCAACTTAGCAACTTGCCCCATTGGTGCTTCTGTAGTAATAAGAATGTCACCTTTAAACGGGATTCCTCTTACCATAAATTTTTTATACTCATCAGAAGATATTCTATACGCTAAAGAATAATCAATATTACTATTTTTTACTGATTTAGCGCTTAATGTAAGAATTCCCTCTTCAGATTTTTTTGGTGTTTTTCCCCTATAATCTATTAACTTATCCAAACACTCCATGATATTACGTTTTTCCCAAGTATCATAACTCATAACCTATACCTCTTAAACTCTCTTTGATCTTTTCCTCAAGAGATTTAGATTCTTCAAATAGGTCTGATAACTCAGTTGTAAGTCTATCCATTTTTTCTTCAAACGGAATACCATCATCTTCCTCTTCTTCAATACCTACGTATCTACCAGGAGTTAAGACATAGTCATGCGATTTGATTTCTTCTATAGTAGAAGATTTACAGAATCCATCAATATCTTCATAGTTTTCTTCGTTTTTCCAATTATGGTAAGTTGAATAGATTTGTTCGATTTCTTCATTTTTTAATTCTCTATGTTTTCTAGTTTCCATGAATCCCATTTTACGGGCATCAATAAATAACACTTTGTCTTTTCTACGATTCTTGTTTTTGGATACGAACCATAAAGATACTGGAATAGATACATCATAAAATAACTGTGAAGGCATAGCTACGATACAATCTACTAATCCTTCTTCTAAAATTGATTTACGAATATCATATTCCTCACTTCTAGATGTAGATAAAGAACCATTTGCTAAAACAAATCCAGCTGTACCTCTTGGACTTAGTTTGCTTATCATATGTGATATCCATGCATAGTTCGCGTTTGTTTTAGGTGGTACTCCCCATTTCCATCTTGGATCATCTAATAAGCGAGGTTGTCCCCAGTCTTTAATATTAAATGGAGGATTGGCTAAAATGTAATCTGCTCGCAATGTTTTATGTTGATCGTTTGTAAAAGTATCAGCGTCTCTATCTCCAAGATTCGCATCCAATCCTCTAATCGCTAGATTCATTTTTGCAAGTCTCCACGTAGTCGCTACATACTCTTGTCCATAAATAGAAATATCACCAAGTCTTCCCTGATGCTCTTCAACAAATTTAGCAGATTGTACAAACATACCCCCACTACCACAACATGGATCATATACTCTGCCTTTATAAGGTTTTATCATATTAACTAATAACTTAACGATGCTAGGTGGTGTATAAAACTCACCTTCAGTCGTTCCAAATTTCTTTAAGAAGTATTCATAGACTCTACCAAGAACATCTTTTGCTCTTGCTTCTTTACTACCTACATTAAAAGAGAATAAATCAATTAGTTCTCCTAAACGTGTTTTATCTAACGCAGGTCTTGCATAGTTTTTTGGTAGTACATTTTTAAGTGGTGCATTTTCTCTTTCTATCAACACCATTGCATTATCTATTACTTGACCTATCGTTGGTTGTTTCGCTTGTGATTTAATAAAATCCCATCTTGCTTCTTTTGGAACGAAGAATACATTCTCTGCTTCATAAGCATCACGATCTTCTTCCATACCAGGATATTCTTCTTTAACTTGGTTATATCTCTCTTCAAATGAATCAGAAATATACTTCAAAAAAACAAGCCCCAATATAACGTGTTTATATTCGGAGCTTTCAATGTTACCCCTTAGCTTATCTGCCATTTCCCATAGTTTATTTTCAAATCCTAATTGAACTGTTGCCAAAATAATCATCCTCCCTAATTAGTGCTATTTCCATTATACACTTTTTACGGTTGAAAATAAATGTAATTTTATCAAGTTATACCACTTAAATGGCTTGTTTACTGAAATCGTGTAAATACACGTTTTAATCGTGTAAATCAAAATGTAATCGTGTAGATTTTTTATGGAAACTTCCAAAAATCAGTAAAATTAGTGCACTTTTTAGGATCGATAAATATGAGCAAATAGAGAAACGGCCCTATATAGCGCAAAAAAAGGCCTGATACAATT
>DFNN01000107.1 GCA_002376065.1 Caryophanales bacterium UBA3566 | reverse complement strand
AATCCAGCAATTTTACCAGCGTCTTTTGTTGCTTGACGTTCTGCATCATTAAAGTATGCTGGAACAGTAATAACTGCTTCTGTTACTTTTTCTCCTAAGTAATCTTCTGCAGTTTTCTTTAAATTTTGTAAAATCATTGCTGAGATTTCTTGTGGTGTATACTCTTTGTTGTTCATTTTTTCTTTATGCGCTGTTCCCATATGTCTTTTGATTGAAGAAACAGTGTTTGGATTGGTGATGACTTGTCGTTTTGCGACTTCACCAACTTGGATTTCGTTTTCTTTAAACGCAACAACACTAGGTGTAGTACGCGCTCCTTCTGCGTTTGCGATGACTTTGGCTTCTTTACCTTCCATAACCGCGACGCATGAGTTTGTGGTTCCTAAATCAATTCCGATGATTTTTCCCATAATTTATCTTCTCCTTTTTTTATTCGCTAATTTTTACAATCGCAGGTCTGATGAGTCTATCTTTATACATATACCCTTTTTGTAAGACCTGCACGACGATGTTTGATTCTTTGTCTTCGACTTTTTCAGTCGCAATAGCTTGATGATAATTTGGATCAAATTCTTCATCTAATGCATCGATTTCACTGACACCAGCTTCTTCTAATGCTTTAGCAAATTCTTTTTTGATCATTGTAAATCCTTGTAAGAAATTCTTTTCCTTGTCATCTTTTGGCTCTACTTGTAAGGCGAGCTCAAAATGATCCATTGGTGTAATCAACTCTTTGACGACGTTTAGTGCCGCGTATTTACGTTCTAAGATACGTTCTTTTTCTAAACGTTTGCGGGTATTTTCTAAATCCGCATGTTCACGTAAGAGTTTTGTTTTTAAGTCTTGAATTTCTTCTTTTAGATCGGCAATGACATCTTCAAGCGTTGGTTCTTTTAATTCTTCGTGTTCTTCTAAGATGTCTTCTGCTTGTTCAACAGTTTCTTTTGTTTCTTCCTCATGTACTTCTTCTGTTTTCTTCTTTTTTGACATAGTATTACTCCTTATATAGTTTCGACATATGCGCAGCCAAATATTTGATGAGTGGGATGACTTTTTGATATTCCATCCTTGTAGGGCCAACGATGGCAATCGTTCCTGATGACTCATCACTGAGTTCATAAGGGACCGTAATCACGGTGCAATCTTGCATCGCTTTGACGGTGTTTTCTTTTCCGATGCGAACAGTTAATCCTTGTCTTTCGGTATTTTCAACAAGTTTGAAAATATCGTTTTTTTCAAAGAACGTTAACAGTTCACGAACACGATTGATATCGTTAAATTCTGGCTGATTTAGAATGTTTGATTGTCCTGTCACATACAGTTCACTTTTCGTGAATTTTGTGAAGGCATCAAGAAATGCTTCAATGATTGTTTTGTTGTAAATCAATAGTTCTTTGATTTGACGATGATTGATTTCGTAATGTAACTTCTCACTTACTTTGGCAATCGGACAATCATATAAAATGTCATTGAATATTTCAATCACACGTTTCATTTCTTCAATGTCAATGGTTTCAGGCAATGCAAGGTTTTTACTTTCCACATGACCTTGATTGGTGATGACTAGTAAGACAACTTGATTTTGATGAAGTGGAATCAGTTCGATTTTTTTGACTCTTGAACCGTATGCTCCACTACCAAGCGCAATGGTTGTGTAGTTGGTTAGTTGTGATAGTAAATTCATTGCTTGTTTGATTGCGTCATCTCTTTTGATGTCTTGATTACTAAAGAGTTCATCAATCACATTGTAACTTGCATTGAAGTTCTCATTATCAGAAAGAATTTGTTCGATATAATAATGATACCCACTATCACTAGGAATACGTCCACTAGATGTGTGGGTTTTTTCTAAGAAACCAAGATCTTCTAAATCTGCCATCTCGTTACGGATGGTCGCAGGTGAAAATTCCAGCATTTTGGATAAGGTTCTCGATCCTACAGGTTCAGCTGATTTGATGTATTCTTCCACAATCAGTTTTAAGACTTGTTCTTGTCTTGATGTTAACATCTTTCCACCTCCGTTAGCACTCTATTATTCAGTTTGCTAATAGTATTATAACTTACTCTTTTAGCACTGTCAAGTCTTGAGTGCTAAAAAGTATAAAAAGTTTCAACTGTGCCTTATTTCATTATTTAATCATCTATTTTCTTTGTTGTTTATGATATAATAAAAAAAGATAGAAAGTAGGGATTCTGATGAAGTATGTAAGTCAATTTTTAAGCAAAATAAAGACAACAGTTAAAGACATTAGACAAATGAAAAAAGTGCGTGAATTGTTCTTATATCCAAAAGAACAAACAATCACAACCATCAGTTTTTTCTTAGTGATGCTTTGGATGCTTTCACCAATTTATCGTTTTCTCAACAGTGTGACCTTACAGTTTCATGATCCATCCTTTTATTTTGTCAATGATTCAATGCTCGCAAGAGACTTAACCCACTATCTACAACAAATTGGTTATTTCGGATTGTTTATCGGTTTATTCACAATTTCTAGAAGCATCATTTATGCCAAGGACAGTCAAGAAACATTCAAACAGTATGTAAAAAAACATATCATCCCTATTTTGTTAGTGATTTTTTTGATACTCAGTTTCTTTTCAGCATTGTTTAG
>DFNN01000155.1:10295-16678 GCA_002376065.1 Caryophanales bacterium UBA3566 | reverse complement strand
ATTGATGAATCATGCAACAAAGGGATTCATACACCCATCCCAGAAACCGTGGTGGCACATTTAGACAAATCACACATCACAGTCCATAGTTACCCAGAAAGTCATCCAGAGATGGGTATATCGACTTTTAGAGTGGACATTGATGTATCAACTTGTGGAGAAATTTCACCGTTAAAATCATTAGATTATTTGATTGAAAGTTTTGATAGTGACATTATTACGATTGATTTCCGTGTGCGTGGGTTTACTCGATTAGCAAATGGGAAGAAAGTATTTGTTGATGATAAGTTTAATACAATCCAAGACTTTATTAATAAAGATACATTAGAAAAATATAATGCGATTGATGTGAATATTTACCAAGAAAATATCTTTCATACAAAAATGATGTTAAAAGAACTTGATTATGACAACTACACATTGGATAAAGATTTTTCTTCTTACAGTGAAGAGAAACAAGAACAACTGAAAAATCAGTTGATCAATGAAATGCATGAAATATATTATGGGAAAAACATTTATGAAACTTGATCAAACAAGGATTCCTCTATATCATGAACATATTGATTATGTGTTGACAGACCCTTCAGTCAATTTTGATGTACCAGGACATAAACATGGACGAAGTTTCCCTGATTTTTATAAACAAATGATGAGTGAACAAATGCTAGCCTTAGACATCAACTCTTCAAAAACAATGGACAACTTAAGCAATCCTATAGGAGTCATCAAAGAGGCACAAGAACTTGCAGCTGATTTATTTCAAGCAGATCAAGCATACTTTTTAGTGAATGGATCGACAAGTGGTATTCAAAATATGATTTTAGCTTCTTGTAATCCCAACGATAAGATTATTATGCCAAGAAACATGCATAAATCAGCAATCAATGGACTTGTTTTATCTGGTGCATTACCGATATTTATTTATCCAGAAATTGAAAGTGATTTAGGAATATCAATGGGGATGTCGCTTGAAAATGTGAAAAAAACAATCGACGAGCACCAAGATGCAAAAGCAATTATGATATTAAACCCAACCTATTATGGGTATACATCAAACATCAAAGAGATTACGGAATATGCGCATCAATTTGGCATTGCAGTATTGGTTGATGAATCTCATGGTAGTTTATTTGCTTTATCAGATAAACTGCCTTTAAGTGGATTAGAAGTACACGCTGATATGGTGACCATTTCGATGCACAAAACAGGTGGATCATTAACACAAAGTTCCATTCTATTTCACAATGAAGGACTTATTTCAGCTTCTAGAGTAAGAAGTGTTATTAACTTAGCACAAACATCAAGTGCGAGTTATTTATTGATGTCATCATTAGATGTAGCTCGTTATCAACTAGCGAACCATCCAGAAATGATTGATGATTTAATTTCTTTAAGTGATTATGTGCGAAATGAAGTCAATAAAATAGAACCATTATTTTGTCCTAGTGAGGAATTATTAAATCATGATACTATATATGATTTTGATCAAGCAAAAATTGTGATAGATGTCTCAAACTTAGGATATACTGGATTTGAAGTAGTAGATTTATTACAAGAAGAGTATCATACACAACTAGAAGTAGGAGAAACAAATGTCATCTTAGCCGTCATTGGGCTTGGTGATGATTTAAAAACAGTAGAAGTGTTGTTGAGTGCATTAAGAAGCTTTGTTAAGCGATACAATAAAAAGAGAAAGACAAAATATTCAAGTGTCAATATCCACGTACCAATCACTTTGCGTACACCAAGAGAAGCGTTTTTTAGTAAAGCAATGATGGTGACCTTAGATGATGCAATCGATAAAATCGCGAGTGATCAAATCATGGTGTATCCTCCAGGAATACCACTCGCAATACCAGGAGAACTCATCACCAAACAAATGGTTGAAGAGTTTCATTTCTTACTCCAAATGGAGTCACAATTGATTGGATGTACGATGATTGATGAGATACCATATATTAGAATAATGAAAGAAGGGATTTAATGAGTCATAAAATATATACAGAAAAATGGGCGAAAGATGTCCATTTCTCAATCGAATATACAAGCCATATTCATCATGAAGAAAGCCCGTTCCAAACGATTGATTTTTATCAGTCGGAGACATTGGGAACATTTTTTACTTTAGATGGTTTAATGATGGTGAATCAAAAAGATGAATTTAGCTACCACGATATGATATCTCATGTTCCGATGTCAGTAAACCCAAACATTAAACGTGTTTTAATTATTGGTGGTGGAGATGGTGGAACAGCAAGAGAAATCTCTCGTTATCCACATGTCAATCAAATTGATATGGTAGAAATTGATGAAAGAGTTGTAAAATTATCAATAGAATATTTACCACAAACAGCGAGCAAGTTGGAAACAGATGAACGTATTCATTTATATTTTGAAGATGGTGTAGCGTTTGTCAATCAAAAAGAAGATGGGTATTATGATTTAGTTTTGGTCGATTCTACAGACCCAATCGGACCAGGTGAAGGATTGTTTTCCAAACAATTTTATGATGATTGTTTTAGAATCTTAACAGATGATGGTATATTAATTAACCAACATGAATCACCATACTTTGATCGTGATAAAAAAGAAATGATCCGCGCTCATAAAAAAATTAAAGAACTATTTCCTATCGCAAAAGTGTATCAATTTCATCAACCAACGTATCCTTCAGGTCACTGGTTATTCGGATTTGCTTCAAAAAAACTTGATCCAATCAAGGATCACAAACCAGACCTTTGGGAAGAACTAGACTTAGATACAAGATACTATAACAGTGACATACATAAGGCAGCTTTTGCGCTTCCTACGTATGTTAGAAAGGCACTAAAAAACAATGAATAAATTTCATTTTATTGGTTGTAATGCTTCTTATGAAGAAGCAAAAGTCGTTTTATTTGGAGCGCCATTTGATTCAACTGTTTCATTCCGTCCAGGTACAAGATTTGCCCCAAACAGAATTCGTTTAGATTCTGAAGGACTAGAAACGTATTCTCCTTACCAAGATGAAGATTTAAACAACAAAAAAATTACTGATATCGGTGACATTGATATTTATTATGGAAATGCACTGAACACATTAGAAAGTGTCTACACTACAACAAAAAAAATCATAGAAGATGACAAAATTCCATTTATGATAGGGGGAGAACATTTACTTTCTTACGCCAGTGTTAGTGCAACGTATAAACATTACAAAGATTTAAGAGTAATTCATTTTGATGCACATACTGATTATCGAGATCAATATTTTGGAGAAACATTGTCTCATGCGACTGTTATTCGTAGAATTCATGATGAGATCGGTGACAAGAAAATCTATTCATTTGGTATAAGAAGTGGCCAAAAGGAAGAATTTCTATTTGCTGAAGAACATCAATATATCGAGAAATTTGACGTGATAACTTTGGATAAAGTAATAGAAGAAGTAAAAAACTATCCTATTTACCTCACACTAGATTTGGATGTACTTGATCCTGCATATATGTCTGGTACAGGGACACAAGATCCAGGAGGACTAACATTCAAAGAGTTGCTCAATGCATTGCTAAAATTAAAAGTATTAAACATTGTTGGTCTAGATATTGTTGAGTTATCACCAGATTATGATACTTCTGGGGCATCAACAGCTGCAGCCACAAAGTTAATACGTGAATTATTATTACTAACTAAATAACTTCCGTTTTGGAAGTTATTTTTATATCATTTGACATTTCTAATTAAATTGTGTACAATTAAATTGAGATAAATTAAATTAGGAGGAATAAAAATGAATGTATATGATTTTACAGTAAAAGATACCAAAGGCAATGATGTTTCACTTAGTGATTATAAGGGGAAAGTGTTATTGATTGTGAATACAGCTACAAAATGTGGATTTACACCACAATACGAAGGATTAGAAGAACTATATGAACTCTATAAAGAAGAAGGGTTTGAAATTTTAGACTTTCCTTGTAATCAATTTTTGAATCAAGCACCAGGTAGTGATGAAGAAGTCGCAAGTTTTTGTCAATTAAATTTCGGCACTAAGTTTAAAACATTTGCGAAAATAAATGTCAATGGAAAAGATGCACATCCTTTATACAATTATTTAAAAGAACAAAAACCACAAGATTATAAAGATCCTGAGTTAAAAGGATTTAAAGAAAAATTGGTAGATTTAAAGCAAAAAGTAACAGGTGATAGAATTAAATGGAATTTCACCAAATTTTTAGTCGATCGTAATGGAAACGTGGTAGAGCGTTATGCGTCAACTTTTAAACCTGAAGATTTGAAAAGCGAAATCAAAAACGTTCTATAAATGTCACAAAAATTAGATCATCAATTATGTTTTTTGCTCTACGCGAATTCCCGCAGTATCATTAAACTATATAAACCCTTACTAGCACCACATAATCTTACTTACACACAATATATTACATTGCTTGCTTTATGGGATAAAGATAAGGAAACAATGAAAGAATTAGGAGAAAGACTATATCTTGATTCAGGTACATTGACGCCGGTCATTAAGAAATTAGAACAAGCAAATTATGTGACGAAAATTAGAAGTAAAGATGATGAACGAAGAGTCACCATTACTTTGACTGCACAGGGAAGAAAGATGAAAGATGTTTTGAAATACATTCCTGCGACACTGACAAAAAAACTAAATATCCCGCAGGATGAAGGTATCGTAATATTCAAACATTTAAAAAAACTTTTAACAATTTTGAACAAGTGAGGAAACTCATTTGTTCTTTTTATGTTATACTTGGTTTGGGTGAATATGATGAAAAAAATCAAAAAAACATTTATGCAAGAAGAACTCCTTTACTGGTATGATCATGAGTATATTATCTTACCATGGAGAGAAGATAAAGATCCTTATAAAATATGGGTTAGTGAAATTATGTTACAACAAACGAGAGTCGAAGCAGTGATTCCTTTTTTTGAGAGGTTTATCAAGCGACTTCCTACAATCAAAGACTTGGCAAGGGTAGAAGAAGACGAGTTAATGAAGTTATGGCAAGGTTTAGGCTATTATCGAAGAGTGAAAAATATGCAGATTGCGGCCAAGCAATTGCTTGAGGATTTCGATGGAGTCATGCCAAAAAGCACAAAAGAACTCATGCAGTTAAAAGGAATTGGGGAGTATACAGCTGGCGCTATTTCTTCGATTGCTTTTGACCAAGTTGCACCCGCTGTTGATGGTAATATTTTACGTATTTTCGCAAGGCTCTTTGGCGTGAAAGAAGATATTAGATCATCAAAGACAAGAAAAGAACTAACAAACATCTATACGCCTTATATTCCAAGTCATAGACCAGGTGATTTTAATCAAGCATTGATGGATTTAGGGAGAAAAATATGTACACCATCAAAGAATCCAAAATGTGAAGAATGTCCACTCAGTAGTCATTGTATTGCCTATCAGCATGACCTACAAGAAACAGTTCCGTTCTTATCAAAGAAAAAAGCGAGAAAAAAACAGCAAATTACTGTATTAATCTTCATAAAAAATCAAAAAGTTTGGATTAGAAAAAGACCAGTTACTGGATTGTTATCATCACTTTATGAATATACAACAATCGATAACCATTTAGATGAAAATGATATTATAAACAATTATTCCTTAAATGATGTAATCATCAATAGACTGCCAGACTCTAAACATATTTTCACGCACATTGAATGGGATATAAAAGCATATCTAATCAATACAAAACTTAGTAAGGTTGATGATGTGGGATTTTATGTTGATATCGAAGAACTGAAAACGACCTATTCAATCCCAACTGCTTTTAAAACCTATACGAATTGGTTATTAAAAAAAGATAGAAAATTTTAAAATTTTCTATCTTTTTTGTATGCAAACTGTATAAGGCGCATCAGGTCTATTGATGTGTTGATAACGAACAACAGTGTATAAAGAAGAATCAAGTGATAAAAAGAATTCTTCTAATTGTTTTTGTTCTTGTTTGCCTTCTTCATGACCAATATAAATTGTAATAGTGATTACTCCTTTAACTGAGATCAGGGGAAGTACATCATTGATGGCTGTTATGGTAGAAGTAGCTTTTGTGGTGATATCTTTATTACCTTTTGGTAAATAACCTAAATTAAATACACATGCATCGATGGGTTGATCTAGATAGTCTTTAATATGTTCATGTGATGTTAAAAACAAAGTCACATTATCTAATTGTTCTTTTTGACAGCGAGCAAGAGTATTGTCTAAAGCATCTTGCTGGATGTCAAATCCAAATACATGTTTTGCATGCTTAGCTAAAAATACGGTATCATATCCGTTACCTACAGTTGCGTCGATAGTGAGGGATTCCTTTGTGATATATTCTTTAATTATGTTGTGTGCAAATGTTATAACATTTTCCATT
>DFNN01000155.1:0-9882 GCA_002376065.1 Caryophanales bacterium UBA3566 | reverse complement strand
TAAAACTTATGATATAATGAAAAAAAGTAGTAAAACGTTTTCACATTTTAAGAAAATACATTGTAGAGGTGACAAGATGGCAACAATCAAAGAGGTAGCGAAAAAAGCGGGTGTCGGAATAGCGACAGTTTCTAGAGTAGTCAATAAATCTGGTTATGTTAAAGAAGAAACAAGGAAAAAAATTGAAGAAGTAATCAAAGAAGTAGGATATAAACCAAATGAGATAGCGCGCAGTATGTTGCGTCAAAAGAGCCATTTGGTGGCATTTGTATTACCGAATAATACACATTTATTCTTTGGAGAATTGTTGTACGAGTTAGAACAAATTCTTTTCCAAGATGACTATAAAGTAATGGTTTGTAATTCCAGTGAGGATATGAAAAAAGAATTAGAATTTATTAACATGTTGAAAAATAATCGTGTTGATTCATTGGTCTTATTAACAAACAATGATATTGAAGATCAAATTGATCCAAAGCTTCCGATTGTTTCGTTTGATCGACGTTTAGAAGGTGTACCATATGTCGCAAGTGATAACTACGGTGGTGGACAAATGGCGGCGAAGTTATTATTGGATGCAGGATGTAAAAAGTTTATGTTTGTTGGTGATGATGCGCAAGGTGAATCAACGCCAATCAAAACTGAAGTATCAAAAAGACGTATTGGTTTTTTAGAATATCTTCATCAACATGGGATAGAAGAAGTTGTAAACTATGAGTACCATTTAGGAAATTACCTGATTAAACCAGAAGTTGTTTCTGATCTTATTAAAAACAATCTTGATGTAGAAGGAATTTTTGCAATATCTGATGCGGTGGCATTTGCGATTATTAAAGAACTAGAAAAAAGAGGAAAAAGAGTTCCTGAAGATGTTAAGGTTATTGGGTTTGATGGTGGAAGAAGTTTCTTGAATTCAGGAAAAAGAATTACTTCTATTGGACAATCACCAAAAGACATTGCGAAGGCACTTAGAAACACAATTACTAATTTATATGAGAAAAAAGAAGCATCAAATCAAATAGTTCCAATTTATTATGCAAAAGGAGATACCTTGTAAGAGAATGATATTTTTACACTTTTTTGTATTGACAACGCTTTCAAAGTTTGGTAAAATATACTAAAGTGGAAAGGTTTTCACAAAAAGATTAAGGGGTGTATTTATGGCGAAAGTGCAAGAGCAAAAGCAACAAAGGTCATTTGGAGATAAAGCGAAGAACTCAGGAATGAGAATTCTGTTTTATCTTTTAATGATCATTACGGTCTCATATGTAACTCTTTATGGTGCATTAAAATTTATTTTGCGTGTAGTATTTTTACCGGTAAAATATTTTAGTGTAACTGGTTATCAAAAGGTATTAGACTTTGGGCATTCGTTGACAAAACCATTTAGTAAGTTAGTTGATGCTTTTAAGGAAAGGTTTCCAGATATGTCTGGAATGTTGGAAGAATCATTTCACGGAGATGGAGATAAAGCAGATAGTAATAGAGTATTTTTCTACTTTCTATTTCCAGCGCTCTTTAGTTTTCTATTAATGGTTATGATTCCTTTTGTACTTGGAATTTATTATTCATTGACTGATTTTAGGGGAATTGGTGATCCAAACTTCATTGCATTTGAGAATTATCAAGACATTTTTGGAGATTTCCGATATTATTATTCATTCTATCGTACGGCACTTTACTCGATATTAAATATTTTAGCAATTAATGTTGTCGCATTTTCTTTGGCTGTACTTGTAACGCAAAAATTAAGAATAAAAAACTTAATGCGTGCAGGATTCTTTATGCCGAACTTAATTGGTGGTTTGGTGTTAGGATATATTTTCCAATTCGTTTACTCACAAGCTGTAAAAGCAATTGGTGCATGGGATTTAATTGTGAAAGTATTTGGCGAACCTATTTGGCAAGAAAACATGTTGACATCAGGAGCGACGAATAGCTTAATTGCGATTATTATTGTTGTTACTTGGCAATATGCTGGATATATTATGATGATCTATATAGCGGCAATTCAAAATATTCCACAGCAATTGGTCGAAGCATCAAAAATAGATGGTGCAAATGCATTTCAACGATTACGTACAATTACGTTACCACTCGTTGCACAAGCATTTACCGTAGCGATGTTTTTAACATTAACCACATCATTTAAACAATTTGATACGATCTTTAGTATGACGGGTGGAGGACCAACTGGTCAAGTTCCAGGATTCTTTGTTAATCTATTTGGATTGACAACAAGACCACCTGTTCCTACATTAGATTTAATGGCGGTAAATATATATAACGAAGCATTTGCTTTTTCTAATTTTGGGATAGGACAAGCAAAAGCGATTGTATTCTTTGTCATCTTGCTCGTGATATCTCTTGTACAAGTATACTATAACAAACGTAGAGAGGTGGAGTTGTAAAATGGAAAATACAAAACCGATGGTTAAAGACAATCGTAAAAAAATAGATATACCGAAAATTTTATTAACTTTATTTGGACTTGGATTATTAGTTTTATTCTTCTTACCTTTCGTTTTAGTTCTTATTAACGCTGCAAAAGTGAATCGAGATATTATCGCTGATCCACTTTCCATGCCTGAATCATTTGGACAAATATTTATGAATATAGGGATTATTTTGGATAATAGTTCTGTCAGATATGTTCAATCATTCTTCAACTCACTTATTATCACAACATCATCATTATTTTTGATTGGTGTGACAAGTGCGATGGCTGCTTGGGTTTTAGTGAGAAGAAAAACGAAAATGTCGTTTTTCATCTTTATGTTTTTCTTAAGTGGAATGGTCATACCTTTTCAAGTTGTTATGATTCCTCTTGTTCGACTATTAACCATTTTAGGAAGAAGTACTGGAATCGGATTTAAAGATTCACTTCATGGGATTTTACTTGCTTATATGGGATTTGGAGCACCACTGAGTGTATTCTTATTTCACGGATTTATTAAGTCAGTACCCATCGATATAGAAGAAGCTGCCATCATTGATGGATGTAGCAAACCACAAGTGTTCTTTAAAATTGTTTTACCATTATTGAAACCGATATTTGTTACATTGCTTGTATTAAATGGTATGTGGATTTGGAATGATTACCTCTTGCCATCACTAGTGATTGGTACAGCAGGTACTTTCCAAACATTGCCAATGGCGGTTATGTTCCTAGCAGGTTCGTATTTACGTCAATGGGACTTAATCTTAACATCTGTTTTAATGGCTGCAATACCAGCTGTAATAGCGTTCTTATTCGCCCAAAAGTATATCATTCGTGGTATGACTTCAGGGGCAATAAAATAAATAAACCTCTTATTTTTGGACCGAGATTTCTTTACTTACGGAAGCACCCTACCGCACATAGGGTGTTTCCAGATAGTAAAGTACCAACAGAATTTGATGGTGAAGGAGAGGTAGTATGTCAACAATTAAATCTACAACAAAAGATCCAATTAAACTTCTTAGTGACGAAAGTATCTTTTCTACATCAAACCAAGTACTAGGTGTTCGTGGAAATTTCTCTGAAGGCTATGGGACCCATTATAAAACCATTAGAGGAACTTACATCAACGGTATCTTTGGAGAGTATGAATATTGTTATGGTGAAAAAGGGTACGCATTTCCTGATAAAGGTCAAATCATTGTGAATTTACCAGATCCACAAACAGTTTATGTAAAGGTAGATGATGAGCGGATTGATCTAGATCATGCACAACTCAAAAATGTAGAGCGAACGTTTGATACAAAAAAAGGGATTTCTAAGAGAGTCGTTACTTATGAAACAAATAAAGGGTATCGTTTTAGGATAGAAGAAACAAGATTGGCTTCATTGAAATATAAAGAAGTATTCCTACTAGATTATAAAGTAATTAGTGAAAATTATGCTGGAGCACTTACTGTATATTCTACTTTAGATGCAGGAGTAACGAATCTACAGAATGATGATGATCCAAGAATGAGTGATGTTAAAGAGAAATTATTTGATGTTACTTCGATATCTTCCGATACAAAAAATATCACGATTCAAACAAAGAAAACCAATTTCATCGTGCATGTCACGATGGACCATGATAAACAAATGAACTATCAACTGATTGATGAAATGATTGTTGGATCTAAGAACATCCGAATTGAAAAAGGTGAGTCATTTCAATTTAAAAAATATGTTGTGTATACTTCATCAAAATATCATAAAGAACTATTAAGTGAAAATGATCAAGTAATGAGCGTTATTAAGGAAATTGATTTATATCAAATTCAAAAAGAGATGATTAAAAAAGCACATATTCATGATGCCATCACTGTTTATGATGAAGAAATCAACAACATTATCCATTATAACTTATATCAACTTTATACGAGTGGTGGATCTGATGAATATAGCAACATTGCAGCAAAGGGATTGAGCGGTGAAGGATATGAGGGACATTATTTTTGGGATACTGATATTTATATGTTTTTATTTTTCTTGCTAAACAACAAAGACATTGCAAAGAATTTATTGATGTACCGATATCATACATTAAACGAAGCAATCATTCGTGCAAGGGAACTAGGACATAAAAGAGGGGCAAAATATCCATGGCGCACAATTGATGGAAAAGAAGTATCACCATATTATCCTGCCGGAACAGCACAATACCATATAAACTCGGCAATTGCACATTCTTTTATTCAATACTATCATGTGACAAATGATGAGGAATTTATTGTAACTAAAGGATTTCAAGTATTGTATGAAACAGCGATTATTTATTTAGAAATTGGACATTTTTATCAGGGACAATTCCATATTCATAATGTCACAGGACCAGATGAATATACCGCAGTTGTTGATAACAACTACTACACCAATAAAATGGCCCAACATCATATGCGATTTGTGATAGATTTTTATCAAAAACATAAAAAGGAATTAAAAGATTTGGTTGATGAAACAGTCATCAGCGAAATGATTGAAGCATCAGAGAAAATAGTTTTACCTTTTGATGAAGGATTGAAAATCAACGCACAAGATGATCGTTTCTTAAGTAAAAAAAGACTTGATATGACACAAATTAAAAAACCAATGTTGCTTCATTATCATCCGTTAAGTATTTATCGTGCACAAGTCTGTAAACAAGCAGATGTCGTACTTGCACATTATTTGCTAGATGATGAACCATTCGACATAATGAAAAATTCTGTTGATTATTATGAAGCAATTACAACGCATGACTCAAGTTTATCAAAATGTGTTTACAGTATTATGTATTCACGTACAGGAAATAAAGAAAAAGCATACTCATATTTTGAAGAACAATTAAGAATGGATATTGATAATACTTTAAGCAATACCCATCATGGATTACACGTTGCGAATTTAGGTGGGACTTATTTGACCGTTGTATCTGGATTTCTAGGATTAAGAACAAATAACGTTTTATCTGTTAGACCATATTTACCTACTGCTTGGCCAGGGTATAAAGTTCAGTTAAATTATCGCGATGCAAATATACAGTTCAACATAACAGATACATTAGAAATTACGACTGATCAAGCAATAGAATTATCCATCTATGGTAAAAAAGAAACAATTGATGGAACCAAGCAATTTCATTTACAGTAGGCTTTACGCATATCAAAGATATGCAGAAAATATAAAAAAAAGAATAATAGGAGGAGAACATGAAAAAGTTATTAGTAGTTTTAACATTGGTTTTAGTCGGTACACTAGCGGCTTGTGGTGGAAGTGACGAAGGAACACTCGTTATTTTCCAAAACAAAATTGAAATTGATGACGCGATGAAAGATTATGTCGCAGGATGGTCAGAAGATACAGGTATTGAAGCAGAAGTACGTTCTTGTGGTGGAGATTCTTGTGGGTACCAAACACAATTATTAGCAGAACTTCAAGCAGATGACCAACCAGATATCTTTGTTATTGAAGGTATGGGTGGATTCTTAGAGTATCAAGACATTATCTTTGAATTTGATGGAGATGCATGGATCGATGATACTGCATTAGAATTTACTCATGATGGTGGCGTTTACGGATTCCCTGTAGCAGTTGAAGCTTGGGGTATGGGTTACAATGCAGACATTTTAGATGCAGCAGGTATTGATCCTGATGATTTAACAAATTTAGCTGCTTATGAAGCTGCATTTGAAACCTTAGAAGCGCAAAAAGATTCTTTAGGTATTGATGCAGCAGTATCAATGGGTGCTGGAACTGGATTAGCATGGGTTACTGGACTTCATAACTTTAATGGTTATTTAAGTGCAGGATTAGATCCAAGTGATTCAAGTGTCATTGATGACTTAAATAATGGTATTGCTCATGAAGATCGTTTACAAGATTTGGCTGATTGGGTAGAATTATTATTCATGTATTCAACTGACTCATTACTAGAAGGTAACTATGATACACAAGTTGGAGATTTCGCAGCTGGAAACACTGCATTTATCCATCAAGGTAACTGGATTGATCCTAACTTATTAGATGCTGGAATCGACTTTGAAGTTGGTTATGCACCACATGCAGCAGCTAGTGGAGAAAATGATTCAATCTTTATTGGAGCACCTTCATATTATGTTATCAACAAAAATTCTGATAATGTAGAAGAAGCTCGTCAATACTTAGAAGACTTAGCTGGAACTGAAGAAGGACATAACTACATGGTAAATGAAGCAAACATGGTTCCTGCATTTGAAAGTGTAACACTTGTTCCTGCAGCACCTCTTAGTGCTGCTGTAGTAGAATGGGTACAAGCTGGTAAAGGTTATGCTTGGTGGCAAAATGATATGCCTCAAGGGTTCGGAATGGAACAAATGGGACCTATCTATGACTTGTTCGCACAATACATCAAATCAGATGGAGCAGACGGAATTGATAAAGCAGAATTTGTAGAACAAATGAAAGCTGAAATCGAATCTATCGATTAATTTAAATGTATTAAATTTTAAAGAAAACCCTAGTAAGAAATTTACTAGGGTTTGCCTTGTATTCTATCTTTTTTTGAATCATTGACTTAGTATAGAATCCTTGGTATAATGTTTACAAGTTAATAGCTGTCAAGAGTATAAAGAGACGAACAAAAATCTATGATTTTTTGTCGTCTCTTTTTTTGCATAAAAAAGGAGGAACAACTATGTTTGATGTCATCATCATTGGATCGGGAATTTCAGGAGCATGTATCGCTAGAGAATGCGCCAAGTATCAAATGAACACCCTAGTTTTAGAAAAGAATATTGACGTTGCCTCAGAAACAACCTTAGCCAATAGTGCGATTATTCATGCAGGACATGATCCTTTAGTAGGATCATTAAAAGCGAAGTTTAATATCATTGGTAGCCGTATGTATGAACAAATGTCAAAAGAACTTGATATTCCATATTTAAAAAATGGTGGAATGGTTGTAGCGACAAATGAAGAAGAAATTGATCATATAAAGATGTTGTATGATCGAGGATTAGCAAATGGTTTGAAAAAAGATGAAATAGCACTCATGGAACAAGCAAAGGTTCGCCAGTTAGAACCAAATATCAGTGATGATGTTCTCATGGCGCTATATTTACCAACAACAGCGATTACATACCCAATGGAAGCAGCGATTGCGAATTTGGAAAATGCAATGGACAATGGTGTTCAGTTGCAAACCGATGCAGAAGTGATTGATATTAAGAAAAATGAAAACTATTTTGAAGTTTATACGTCAGATAAAGTTTATAAAACAAAATACATTATCAATGCAGCAGGACTCTATGCTGAAAAAATCTCTGACATGGTTGTTCCTAATTACTTTAAGATTACTCCTAGAAGAGGAGAATATCTAGTACTTGATAAAGATGTCCACGTTGTTTCACACGTGATTTATCCTGTACCTTCTAAAAAAGGAAAAGGGATTTTGGCAACTCCACAGTATCATGGGAACTTATTACTTGGTCCAACGAGTGAGTTTGTTCAGTTTGATGAAATGAAACAAACAAGTTCTAAGGGCTTAAATGATATTAAAAACAATATCAAGAAATCTGTGAAAAACATTCCTTTTAATAAAGTAATTAGAACCTTTGCAGGAAGCAGACCAACTCCTTCGACGAAAGATTTTATCATTGAAGAAACAATGGTTAAAGGCTTTATCAATGTTGCAGGTATTGAATCACCTGGATTAAGTGCCGCACCTGCTTATGCAGAATATGTCGTGGAAGAATTATTAGTAAAAAATGGAGATTTTAAACCAAATACTTCTTTTAATCCCATTAGAAAACGTGTAAACCGTATGAACGAATTATCAATTGATGAAAAAAATATATTGTTTAAAAAGAATCACACATATGGTGAGATAATATGTCGATGTGAACAAGTGACAAAAGGTGAAATCATTGATTCAATTACGCGCAATGCTGGTGCGAAAACTGTTGTTGGTGTTAAACATAGAACAAGAGCAGGCGCAGGACGTTGCCAAAGTGGATTTTGCCAAGTAGAGGTCTCTAAAATACTCGCAGAATATATGCATATTCCTTTAGAAAATGTATTATATCAAGGGAAACACTCGAATATTGTAAAAGAAAAGACAAAAGGTGAAACAAATGAGAGAATATGAAGCGATTGTCATAGGAGGAGGAAGTGCTGGATTAGCAGCAAGTGTTGCGTTACATAATGAAGGCGTTACTGATATCCTCTTGCTTGAGCGAGACCAAGAACTTGGAGGTATCTTAAATCAATGTATCCATAATGGTTTTGGATTGAAAGTCTTTAAAGAAGAACTGACTGGACCAGAATACGCAGAACGTTATAAAGATATTTTTGTAGAAAAAAATATACCTTATAAAACAAATACAATGGTTATTTCTTGTGACAAAAATCGAATTGTCGAATATGCAAACAAAGATGAAGGGTTCGTTAAAATTAAAGGAAAAGCAATCATTATGACTACTGGCTGTTATGAAAGAAATGCTGGTGCGATACAACTTCCAGGAGATCGTCCTAGTGGAATCATTACTGCAGGAACAGCGCAAAAATATCTCAATATGGATGGCTACTTGGTTGGAAAAAAAGTATTCATCTTAGGTAGTGGAGATATCGGATTGATTATGGCAAGAAGAATGACATTAGAAGGCGCAGAAGTCTTAGGTGTTGCTGAAATAATGCCATATTCAGGAGGGTTAAATCGTAATATTGTACAATGTTTAGATGACTACAATATTCCTCTGTACTTAAATCATACAATCACATCGATTAAAGGAAAAGATCATATTGAACAAATCGTGTTACAAGAAGTCAAAGATTTTATACCAATCAAAGGAACAGAAAAAACATTTGATGTAGATACATTACTGTTGTCAATTGGGTTAATTCCTGAGCAAAGCCTTGCTGAAAAAGCTGGAATTATTTTACACAGCAAAACAAAAGGTCCAATGGTAGATGAATCTTACCAAACCAATATTGATGGAATATTTGCTTGTGGAAATGCACTTCATGTACATGATTTGGTAGACTTTGTTTCGACAGAAAGTGAACGTGCTGGAAAAGCAGCTGCTCAATACATAAAAAGATCAGACAAAAATGTTGGTTTATCGGTAAACACAATCGCAAACAAAGGAATATCATACATCGTTCCACAAACCATTCACCCAAAAAGTATTGAACAAAATCTTGAACTATTTTTACGTGTTGATGGTGTTTATCAAGATATGGATTTGGTCATCAAAAGTGGAGAAAAAGAGATAAAACGCTATAAAAAAAGACATCTTGCACCAGCCGAAATGGAACGAATTATTATTCCAAAACAGTGGTTAGTAGATATCAATCATGATTTAGAAATTTCTCTGGAGGCGATGAAATGATCAAAACATTGACTTGTATTGCATGTCCGATCGGTTGTCATCTTGAAGTTGATGTTG
>DFNN01000113.1 GCA_002376065.1 Caryophanales bacterium UBA3566 | reverse complement strand
CATCATTACCGGTTGCTTTATAAATTATATCATAGATATTATTGAAAAAAAGATAAATGTTTGGTAACATATGTTACATCAATATGTTTAAATAGTTGTATAATATAAATAGAGAGGTGTATGCTATGAGTGTTTTAAGTAATTTAGAAAAGTTTGAGACTGATGCGAGTACTAACCAGAGGATAATTACTTTAATTGATAAACTAAAGGAAGTACGCCGACTTGAGAGGGAAGAATATTTGTATATATTAAATAATACCTCCCAAAAAGAGTTGGAGTACTTACGTAAGTCAGCTGATAGTATCAGACTGGAAAATTATGGTACAAGCGTTTACATGAGAGGACTGATTGAGTTCTCTAACTTTTGTACTAGATCTTGTAATTATTGTGGGATTAGGAGACAAAATCAAAACATTGATCGATATCGTTTAGATAAGGATACTATTCTATCTTGTTGTGAAGAAGGCTATAACTTAGGTTATCGTACTTTTGTCTTACAATCAGGTGAAGATAAGTATTTTAGTGATGATATAATATGTGATATCGTTAATTCTATTAAGAAAAAATTTCCTGATACTGCAGTTACTTTATCAATTGGGGAAAAGAGTAAGGAAAGTTATCAAAGATATTTTGATTCAGGTGCTGATAGATATTTACTAAGACATGAGACTGCTTCAAGAAAACTTTACGAACACCTACATCCTAATGATATGAGTTTTGATACTAGAATGCAATGTCTACAAGATTTAAAAGAGATTGGTTATCAAGTTGGTTGTGGGTTTATGGTCAATTCACCTACACAAACTAATGAGGACTTAGTTGAAGATCTACTTTTTATAGAAAAGTTACAACCCCATATGGTAGGGATCGGACCTTATTTATCACACAGTGAAACACCTTTTTCTGGTTTAGAAAGTGGAAACTTATTACAGACAATAACTATGGTGAGTTTAGTGAGATTAATACTACCTGATGTTTTACTACCATCAACAACAGCACTAGGAACATTGAACAGTAAAGGAAGAGAAGAAGCACTAAAAAGCGGAGCTAATGTAGTTATGCCTAATCTATCACCAACAGAACATCGTGAGAAGTATGAAATATATGAAAACAAGATATGCACTGGTGATGAGGCAGCTCATTGCAGAGGGTGTATTGAAACAAGAATTATTTTTGCTGGATATGAAGTTGATATGAGTGTTGGACATCATAAAACTAGGGGGATAAATAATGGAATGGTTAGATCATAAATTAATATATGATACTTTAGAAAAAGGGCAAAATCCTACAACCGATGAAGTAGAATCCATACTAGATAAAGCTTATAAAAGAGAGCAATTATCTTTACTTGAAGTCGCTAAATTACTAAATGCCGCAGATGAAAATCAGATAAAAAATATTTTTAATATTGCTGGAAAAATAAAGGACGAGATATATGGTAAAAGAGTTGTGACTTTTGCACCTTTATATGTATCAAATAAGTGTGTAAATAACTGTAAATACTGTGGATATCGTCGTGATAACAAGTTCGACCGTAAGAAAAAATGAACTTATCAAATCTAAAAATGATTTGCAATCAGAATATATAACATACAAGAATAAGATCTTAACATCCCACAATATTTCTAACATTATTCGAACAGTTAAATTACTTTTAAAATCTTATGATAGACCAATAGAGTCCATAAACGATTTTCCTTTTAAAGAACTATTTACAAAAGTCATCGCTCATAGTAGATACGAGATTGAGTTTGTTATTGATATATTTAATTCTGGATCAAGTGAACCGATGTATGCTTTTAGAAGAATGTCGACACCGTTCATGATTAGAAAAACAGAGCATGTTGCAAAAAGTCGAGTTGTGATTTATTAGTAGATCCCAAAAGGATATCCTTTGGTAATAAAACTATTAGGAAGTATAATAGAGACTAGAGGTGACAAATTATGGAAACTAAAAGTGTATTAACATGCCCACATTGTGGACACAAAGAAGAATTGACTATGCCAACAGAAACATGCCAGTTTTTTTATACTTGTTCTAACTGTAAAAAAACAATAAGACCTAAAGATGGAGATTGTTGTGTATTTTGTTCTTATGGAACAAATCCATGCCCTTCGATTCAAGAAGCGCGTCAGTAAGAGCAATAACATTTGTATCAATTTACGCTTCTAGCGCATTGTAAACGTACAAAGATTATGCTATATTTAAAGTGCGACTTAGTCGCAACTTATCCCTTACATAGCATGTGTGTATTTACACACACATCCCCTTCCTAAAGATTGCTGAGAAGCAATCTTTTTCATTTTACAATATTCCTTAAATTTCAACTTTTTTGACTAACAAAGCCAACCATCTATAAACCGCTATATTTATATGAAAACCGTATATTATGATATATACTTACAACTCCCCTCAACTCCACGATTTTTCATGATTTTGCAAAAGTTCAACACCCCTCTGCTCTTGAAACACGTTTTTTAATAAAATACTCTTAAAAATGCAAAAAAACAGGCAAAATATGCCTGTTTTCTGCTTATTTATGAAACAAGTTAATATGCTTTAAACGTCTTTATTTAGCGCTTAAACGGCATAAATAAACTTGATATAATCAAGATGTACAGTCCATACTAAGTTTATGCCGATTTTAAGGGTTAACGACCTAAGTTTACTATGGTGTCAGACCTAAGTTTACTTTCTTATACGCAATTAAGAAAAAATATAAAATCTAGCTTCTATAGTATTAATTCTTCAAAACAAACACTTTAATCAGTCTCACATTAAATCATATTAATCTTTGGAAAAGCAATCAGTATGTTCTTGTTCGAAATCAATTTCAATAGTAACATGCTCAAAATCTTGCTTCTTCGTAATCATATGAGCTTCACGTTTTATTCTGTTAATATCTTTCAAATCAGAAGATGACTTAATGATAAGGTGTGTTGTTAAAACGTGATGTTCACTATCTAAAGACCAAACATGAGTGTGTTGAACATCTTGTACATTTTTAATGTCTTTGAACATCTCATCAAGTTTATTAATGTTGATATCTTCTGGTACAGCTTGTAAAAAAAGTAAAATCGTTTTTCTAAAGTTAATAAAGACATTATATAAAATGTATACCGTGAATACAATAGCGAGAATAGGGTCCAATATATGGATATCTTTGACAAACATTATCAGTCCAACAATAAGTACACCAATCCATCCAAGAACATCTTCGAGCAAGTGCCAACTTATTACTTTTTCATTTAACGTTTTTCCTTTTTTAGTTTTCAATACTGCAAAACCATTTACCATAATCCCAATGATAGCAAACCCTATCATTCCCTTTGCATTCGCATGTACAGGATCAAGTAATCTAGGAACAGCATTCCATAAGACAATAAAAGAGCCAACAATCAAAACAATTGTATTAATCAATGCAGCTAAAAGAGAATATCTTTTATAACCATAAGTGAATTGCTCATTATGATCTTTTTGAGATAATTTACCAAATACCCATGCTAACCCCAAAGATATGCTGTCGCCTAAATCATGAAGGGCATCTGATAAGATTGCCATACTATTAAATAATATACCACCAATCAATTCAAGTACTGTGAAAAAGAAATTTAACAAAAAGGCAACTTTGATATTAGAAACACTATGATTGTGACTATGCGATGATTTCTCTTTCATAAACTAACCCTCTCTATTCTTTTGGCATCTCATTATTGCATTATGAGACGTCTTAATTTTATAAATTAATTAATATGTTATTTGTCTAAAATAATTTCATATCTTTGTTGCATACACAAATGCATCATCATATGTATCCTAATTTTATCACAGTCAGCATTATCCCTCAATCAAAAGATTGAAAGTATCCAAATGATTTAGCGGTTTTATAAAAAAAATTTGGAATGGATGTCAGACCTAACAACCATTCCAAAGAAATTAATATAATATAAAACTTTACAAGTTTTTTGAGATGAGCGGTCACACTAGAATCTATTCATATGCAATATTTCCAAGAGAAACTGCTTCATAAAAGTTCGTTATTTCAGTTGTTCCAACGAAATAATCTACCAAACTATTGTTTTTATATATTAGTAGCGTTGGTGTAGAATTTAAACTATTACCATTCAAATTAATATCACTCCGGTTACCTGTAGTTCTTTGAGCATCCATCATGAATAAATCAATTTTCAAGTTATTATTTGTTCCAAATTGAAAGGTTTCTTCTTTAATAGATATGCATGCTCCACAAGTCTCACTATAAAAGTATACTCCATATAATTCATTTTCTTGTCTGCTAGCCTCTGAATATTCTATAATCCTTGTAAAATCTGAATAAGAGTCTTTTAATTCTGAATCATTGTTTACAATCACTAAGGTGAGTGTTATCAACACGAAAACTCCTGCAAATCCAATTAATATATTTCTTATAAAATGATCTTTTTTAGTCATATTGTTTAAACTCCTTCACTCATAGCGCAACTCTTATGTTCTTGGGCTAATTTCAGGATTGACTTAATATGATTATCAGCAATTTTAAATTTTGTTACGCCATTTTCAGGAATCTTAACTACAATTTTTAATTCTAATAGTTTTTTTAATTTTTTCATTAAAAATCCTGAAGATTTTTTTAATGTTATGTTTAGTTCGCTTAAAGTACATTCTTTTTGATAAAGCGTGTCTAACATACTTAGCATAGTTGCATCACTGAGTACATTGAATAATTGTTCTCTATATTTATTATCAACGTGAGCATTCTTACCAAATATAATACGTAGAGAATTCAAGACTGCAATTAATGAGATACCTACATCAGCAAAGATAGCTGCTAACATTGAACTCATACCTAATGAAGCTAAACCAAGTACAATGAATTTTACCCCCAAGGTTAGAACAATATTTTGGATTACAATTCTGCGGGTTTTTGAAGCAATTGAAAATGATTTACTAAGTTTTGTTAAATCATTATCCATAATTATGATGTCTGCGACATCTATGGCTAACTCTGATCCTTCACCCATAGCTACTCCGATATCAGCCTGTTTTAAAAGAGGCGCATCGTTAATTCCATCGCCGACAAACATTTTGTACCCATTAGAAGATATATTTTCAAATTTTGAAATTTTTTCTTGTGGTAGTAATGAACTGTAATATGACATTCCTCCAAGTTCATTGGACACACTTTTTGCTGTTGATTCATTGTCACCTGTTAACATCGTAAAATTCAGATTTGAATGATTGTTAAAAAATAAATAAGAACTATCTTTAATTTCGTCTTTGATTGTTAAATTTCCTATATACTTATTGTTCTTTGCCACATATATAATTGTTCCTATTTCATTTGAACTGTCATAATCAATTTGGTTATCATCTAAAAGTTTATGGTTCCCAACTAATACAATTTCACCATCAAGTGTTCCTTTTATCCCTTTTCCGGGTACCTCAATAATATCTGCCATATTGTAGAGGTTATCTTCACTCTTTGCCAACACTGATTTTGCAATTGGATGAGTTGAATATTGTTCTAAAGAGGCTGCTAATTTCAACGTTTCTTCACTAGTGTATGAATCAACCGCAAAATTTCCTTTGGTGATTGTACCAGTTTTATCTAGAGCAACTTGATCAACATGCAAGATCATATCTAAAAATGAACTACCTTTAAACAATATTCCTTCGCGAGCACTCGCTCCTATACCAGAAAAATATGATAGTGGAACACTCAAAACAAGTGCACATGGACAACTAATTACAAGAAATGTTGCAGCTCTATAAGCATAAATATACATGTTTTCTGGATAAATAATTGTTGGAATACTAAACATCAAAATAGCTAATATTGTAACTAATGGTGTATAATATTTTGAAAATTTAGTGATAAACTGTTCTGTTTTTGCTTTTTTGTTCGTTGAATTTTCTATCAGATCAATTATTTTTGCCACAGTGGAATCTTCATATTTTTTTTCTGCAGTGATTTCAACAACTCCTCCAACATTTATGTTTCCACTAAGTACTTTATCTCCAACTGATACAGAGGAAAGTTTTGATTCACCTGTTAATGCAGACGAATTCAAATCTGTATCACCCTTAGACACTATTCCATCCACAGGAATTTTCTCTCCATTTTTCACTACAATAATATCTCCAACTTGTACTTCATTTGGATCTTTTAAAAGAATTTTATCTTGGTATTTCACGTTTGCATAATCTACTTTTAAATCCATCAGACCTTTAATCTCATTTTTAGAGGATTTTACCGCATAATTTTGTAAATATTCACCAAAACTATAAAATATTACCACAAGCAGTGCTTCTAAATACTCACCTAGTAACATTGCTGCAATCGTTGCAATTACCATTAATGTATTTTCATTGAAGAAATCTTTTCTTCGTAATCCTTTTATAGTCTTCACGATAATATTCTTCGCAACTAGAAAATAACTAATGTAAGTTCCAATAAGTAAATATATTCCACTTATTGGAAAAATATAGTTAATTAAGACATAAAGTATCAGCCCAATGAAAAAGGTACTGTAATATCTGTGTTTCTTGTTCTCACTGGGCCCTTCGTGTGGTAAATATGTATCTACACCTGTTTCGATTGAATTAACAATTTTTCTTATTTCTATTACTTCTTTATTTTCAACAAAGTCATCCTTTGTTTCTAATAGCATAATTTGATTTGTAAAATTGAATGTTGCGTTATAAATATTTTCTCTTTTCATTAATGCATCTTCAATTTTACCCGCGCATCCACTACAAGTTAGGTTCTCCATTTTAATTTTCTTTATCATTTTTATATCCTCCTGTGATGAATTAAGTTTTTATGATAATATATATATGAACTTTAAGTCACATGTATTATATTTTTCAAATGTGTGTCAAATATGTGTAAAACATATATTAGGAGGAAATGATGAATATATTAGTTGTTGAAGACAGTCTTGAAATTAACAAAATAATTACAAAAATGCTTCAATCAGAAGGGTACAATGTCACCTCTTGCACAAATGCTTTTGATGCGTTGAAGTCTTTTTCTAAAAACGATTACTTTTGCGTTATCACTGATTTGATGATGCCTATTATGTCTGGAGAAGAGTTGATTGAAAAACTACGACCAAATTATCTTGGCTTAATAATTGCAGTGACCGCAAAAACAGGAATTGATGATAAACTATATACACTATCAATAGGTGCAGACGATTACATTATTAAGCCATTTAATAGAAATGAAATTTTATTCAAAATCAAAAATTACTACAATAAATTTATACAAACAAGGAAAAATATATCATTTAATAATGGAGAACTTATTTTCAACTTTAATGATAACCAACTTATTGTTTGTAATAATATTGTAGAGCTTACTGCAATTGAATTTTTGATAGTAAAATTTTTTGTTCAAAATGTGAATCAAGTTCTCTCAAGGGATCAAATTATGAAAAACGTTTATTATGAAGACTTCAACGTTTTTGATCGAGCAATAGATGGTCATATCAAAAATATACGAAAAAAAATTGCTGATTTTGTATCAAAAAAATACATCCATACGGTTTACGGATTAGGTTATAAGTTTGTAGGTGAAATCGATGCATAGTTTATTCTTGTTATCAAGAAAACGCATTCTGTTTCTATATTTTGCTATTTTTATTTTAGTAATCATTGGAGTAAATATCGGAACAAGAATTGTAAATAATTATTACCGAGATGAAATAATCGAACAAGAAAATGTAGAGTTTATGGAAATGTTTTTTCACATGATGTCATATAGTGATGAGGAAACCGCAATTGAATCTGCCATTCACTTTAGCCATATTAATAATACAACATATAGAATCTTAAAAAATGGTGATTTATTTATCGAGTCTACAACAACCCCCTCTGATTTCAAATCATACTATAACTTAGTTAATGGAGATGAATATGTATTTGAAATTGACAATAGCAATAATACCTCGACGATAATCAGGGAAAATGAAGTCTTTATTATTAATATCATTGTTTTTACAGCATTATCACTTGTTGCTTTATATTATATATATAGTCGCAGACAAAGAGAAGTGAGGACGGTTCATGACATAAAACTCATACAAAAGCTTTTAGAAAACCACGAAGAATGCAATCATCAATTTAAGTTCCACGAGTTTCATCAAATATATCATGATGTTTTGCAAAACTTGAATACAATTGACCTACTTATGGAAAAAAGAATTGATAATTTAAATGCCTTAATTCATGATCTCAAAACTCCTTTAACCATATTAAAACACCATCTTCAAGAAGATGAAAATATTACTCAAAATAAGCAAGCAATAATAAGTTCATTGAATGATTTAACAACGATAGCCTCAGATTTAATTGCTGAGAAATTTCATGGCGTACACATTAAAATCAATGCCTCTAAACTTATATCCAATGAAATTGAAAAGTATATCCAAACTTTTCGAACGAAAAACATCAAACTTGATATTGATATCGCTTTAAACTTATATATAAAATTTAATAAAAGAGACTTAATTAGAGTCCTACAAAATATTTTAACAAATGCCTATTACTATTCTTATGATGATTCAGTAGTTACAATTTCATTACAAAAACAAGAAAATTATGTTAAGCTTCTAATAACCAATATTGGAGATAAAATGGATAAAATGCAAATTGCTTACATCTTTAATAAAGATACTAGCACTAGACAAGATAAACAAAAAAATGGTCTTGGCTTGCATGTAACCAAGTTACTTTTAGAAGATGCAAATGCAAATATTACAGTTTCAAGTGATGATTCCGGAAATCACTTCCAGATTAATTTCCCTTCTCTTGATTAAATTACATAAAATTATGGATCATTTCACAATAAATAAACTATACTTGATAAACAAGAGTTTATATCAAATATTTTAAAATCATCTCTAAATAGGATATAACTCAAGTATGTTCGACTACAAAAAAATCGGCTACACCCAATTGAGTGTAGCCAATTTTTTAATTCTTTTTATTCGTTTTTTGTGTTAATGAATGTTACTTTCTCTCCAACAATCCTTAATATGTTGCTGTCAATGTGAATCGAGGCTTTCACACCGATCGTTGAACCTTCCGTTAGATACTCGAGTACATTATCCATAATACCCTCGCTGAGTGAAACGGGAACTAAGTCTGAGTCTGTTTCGTTTGGTCGTTTGATATCAATGGAAACAATGCCTGCTTGTTTATCAATCATATTTACTCTTCCTACTAATATAACTTGGTTTAACATATTTTTCCTCCTAGAGTTTGTTATGATACATGTTACCTAAATAAAGCTACTATAGCAACTTTTATTATGCTTTATTACTTAACTTTTCTGCGATGAGTTTCTCCGCTTCAGATAATGTTGATTTCCCATGCATTTTGTTGCTGAAGGATATATATTCATCAATGATGGATTCAATCTTGCTTTGATTGTCCTCGACAAAACTAATCGCTTTATCTGTTGAACCAGTTAAGTTTGATACCCATTCACTTAAGCGTTGAATAACAGCTTGTTTCTTCTCATCCCCTGCTAGGTGAACTTCCCCTTTTTGCTTAGCAAGTTGATTCTTTTCTTCTACAATCATAATGAATTCTTTGATTGTCTTTTGCACGGTATCATCAAAGACGATTTCTGTTGCCTTGGTAACAAGATCTGATACGACATCTGATGATTGTTTAATATCCGCTTTTACTTCTTTAATTATCGTTGATAAATTACCGCTTTCTTTGTATTTTGATGAGAAATACAGAATAAGCGTTAAAACATTTGTAATCAATAATATTGTTTCAAGAGTTGTCATTTGGTTTTCCTCCTATACGGTTATAGATGT
>DFNN01000150.1:1810-7814 GCA_002376065.1 Caryophanales bacterium UBA3566 | reverse complement strand
CTCATTATTGTAGGTTTCTTTAATCAATTCAATCAAACGATTATTCATAGGTACATAGGAAATGTATTGAAAAAAACCAGAGAAATTCGGTTTATCTCTCAATAGCAAATAATAGATATCTTTAACATTACTAGGCAGTGACTCAAATTGTTCAATCTCTTCAACCAGTAAGGTATGTGATAAAGAAGCATCAACCATCGGATTATTAAGGATATTTCGATCTAATTTATAGTCTTTCACTAATCTATGATACGTTCTTTTCGCAAACAAAAGTGCAGAAAGAGGTAAAGTGTCAACACACTTTACAATTCCTGCACTTTTTACTTCTTCTTTGATGTAATTTAAATCATGCATTAAAACGTTATGACCACATATATATTCATTACCCTTTATAAACTTAGTGAATTTCTTTTTGTTTCCATGGAAATGCACATTCTTTTTAACATATGCTCCATAATCTAGCACTTTGTCTTGATTGTTCACTTCTAGATCAATAAATACAATTGACATAACTTATACCTCAGTTCCAAGATAATTACAATAAATTGTGTAATCTTTAATATTAACTTTACTTGGGAATTTCATATAGTAAAACATGGCGAAAAATGATTGAGCAGCATTTAAAGTATCAATCTTTAATCAACATCTATTACCGATAATGGTTTGCATTTTTTTATCGTTCATTTTCTCAATAACTCTATTATTAGAAACCAATCATATCTACAAGATATTTCTCGGTTAAATTATTTTCCAAAGCATACTCTAAATCCTTAACTATTTTTAAATTATGATTTTCAATTTTTAGAAGAAGTTTATGATTTCTTGCTTTAAGTTTTTCAATATCTTCTTTTGAAGGAGCAGTATTCCCTTTTTTCGAATTATTAGATTTGCTCGTAAAAACTAAGTTCCACAAATCATCGCTATACATAAAACTCCAAGGAATTACGTGGTCTATCGTAATATCATTTTTATCTAACATTTCGCCTGTATAAAAATCTCTAATTTCATCTTTATGATAATATTTTAAGAGAAAGTTCTTATACTTTGATAAGTTGGATCTCTTTATAGTTTTATTAGATGAATTTGATACTTTTTTACTTATATTAGGTGATGTATTATATTTTTCAAGTAATTGAACCCATTTGAAATTTATCAATTTAATTAATACATAACCATAATTAATATCATTTATGTTAAACAGTAATCTTTTATTGCTTTTTTCAAGTTTATATAAGTTCACCTTAGAATCTCGAACATTCATAAAACGAAACGCAACATTTTGATTTGAAATAGACACGAATTTTTTTACTTTTCTTTTTACAATATTTGATTTCTCATTAAGAATACGTTCTGCTTTATCAAACCAAACAGGATAAGGTATTTTAACGATATTTACATAACTATCTATCATTGCACGTATATCCTGCTCAATCACAGGATTATTTCCTTGTGAAAGGTTGAAGAAAAATGTCTGATTCCAATAATAACGCATCATCTTATGAGCAATGTCTTCTTCTTGGATAATGACTTCTTCGTTTTTTACTAAATAGTCTCCTAACAAAACACACTCTAAAATCGCTTTTCCCCAAGCAGTTTTATATGTGTTATCATTTTTCATTTCTTCGATAACTTTAATCCAATCTTGAAGATACTTTTCCATATACGCACATTCCTTTTTATGAGAACTTTATTCTATTTTGAATATATTGTTTAAGTTCATCATCCTCGATATATACATAACAAGCCTTCATACCACGAGTAAGTAGTGTTCTATAAGTGTTTTTAATAATTTCATCCGAACGTCTTAATGCTGTTTCAGGATCTTCTTTAAGCGCTTTTTTAAAGCCTTTTAAAGATTGATCAGTTTTCGCTCTTTCTTCTGGAACTGTTACTACTTTACCATTTCGATAAATCAAATCTTTCCCTATAATCACACCTACATAATCTACTTCTAACCCTTGTGAAGTATGGATACAACCTGCTTCATTTACACTTTCAGGCTTTATTAGGTACTCTGAGCCATCGCTTCCTAGATTCCAACTCATAGAGAAATTATACTTTGGAATATTAATATCGTGGTGTAATTTGTCATTGCGTTTATCTTTATCCCAATTCCAACAATATCCTGCAAGTAACCTTGCTTTATTGTTTATCTTGTTTAACTCAAATATTTTCTCTCTTAATTCGTTTGGATCATCAACTATCTGAAAATCGAAGTCATCTGTATCTAATAACACATTTGCTGTTTCTTTGATTTCTAGTGTATTATCAAGCCATGCTAAATATCCACCACTACCATTACATCTAAATTGTGAGGATAATTCCATTTCATATACTTCTGCTCCAAGCTCTTTCGCATGTTTCCTTATTTCATCTTTCGAACCAAAATCTTTCCAAGTAACACTTTGGTTTTCATCTATGAAAAAAATTGAAAGCTTAGATGCATTAATTAATTCTAGCATTTGGTTTTCCCCAAGATTTTGAAACATCCCAGATTTTTCAGTTAATCTATGTGCTTCATCAACAATAAGTACATCAAAATAATTAGATTCAGTATGGACATATGATCCTGATCCTCTAAAAAGATTATCTATAAATGATTTTTTACGATATCCTTTTAATAATGCGCTGTAAACTCCTCTTGGAGCAGCATTCCTTGTCACGTATTGGGTATTTAATTGATATTCATTTATTAGTTCTACTAATAGATTAATCGCGATGACACTTTTTCCAGTACCAGGACCACCTTCAACAATAATAACGTTCTTATTGTTTGCTGTTATAGTCGTTGCTAATCTTTTAAGTTCTTCATAAACAACCTTTTGATCATCAATCATAAAGAATTCATCATTTCCATCTAACATAGAAGCAATTGATTCACCTAACGATTTAGAAGGTCGTATTCTACCATTATCAATTCTATATAATATATCTTTGTTATCTCCATATTTTATATATTGATCAATAAATTGCGTCAATCTTTCAGCATCATCACGCAAAAATGCAGGAGCCCTATTAAGGTGTTCCTGATATATTTGATTCAATATTGGGTTATCAAACCCTGCATTATGAAAATTATGCAAATATGCACATGGATATAACTGAATATTATCGTTTCTAACTGTCTCGTTATATTCTTGTATCATTTTCGCATATGTCCAAGCTTGATAAGACGGATGACTTAATTCACGAACTGCACCACCAACATATGATTTTATTATTGCGTCTTTATTAGTAATCTCAGCTTTATCCCATTGTTTTAGTTCAACAATAACAACACTTTCAAGTTTTTCATTATCTAGTCCAGTAATGATAAAATCTACCCTTTTAGACGTATTAGGAACTTGGTACTCAATAGCTACTTGTGAATCATCAGGAGATTGACTCATCATTAATACATTAGCCATATACATCATTGAATTTTGCCAAGACCTAATTTCTGCTAAACTAGTTCTTCCTATTTTTTCTTGAAACATTTTATATATCTCTGTTTCAATCTTGTTTTTCTGAACATCAAATATAAACTGCTCCTTAGTAGCACTATAAATAATCATTTTCCCACATCCTTAAAGTTTGGTATACTTATCAGCCTTCCCATAAGCCTTATCAACTGGATATTTTTCATCATTCTTTTTTATTTTTTCATTAAGAATCTGAATAAGATCAAAATCATAATGTTCACAAAGTAGTAAACAATATCCCACGATATCAGCTATTTCTTCTTTCACATTTTCAACATCTACTTGGTTTTCACCCCATTGATAATTTTCAAGCAATTCAGCTGCTTCTAATACAACAGACTTAGCGATATTATCTGGTGTGTGAAATTGTTTCCAATTTCGATCATCTCGAAATTTAATTAACTTCTCGATTATTGCATCGATTTCTTTCATAATTTACCTCCATTTTTAGATCGTATAACTATTCGAATTATTTAACTGTTTCAAATACTTATTACTTTCTAGTATAATTGTAGTCAAATTTTATCAATTATACAAGCGCACATATGTCGTAAAAAAATAATCCTCCAATAAAAAGATAGACTTTGTCTATTCAATTGTTGGGGGATTTGTCTTTATTATAGCAAACTAAAGCGTTTTCTACAATGATTCTTTAGAATTAAAAAAGGTGTGTCAAGAAAACTCTTGACGCACCTTTTTAATGAACATAAATGACAGGCTCTAGATCAGCCTCTTCTGCTCTTTTTACTACTTCAGAAATCAGCTCGTTTACACTCTTCGTTACGTAGACTACTTCTGATTCTTTTTCTTTTGAAAAACTATCATATACTAACGCTATTTCAAAAAGCGTATGATTCTCAAACTTATTCATAAAATCAAGTAGTTGCTGCAGTTGATCACAAAAATACATTGGTTCTATATCATCATCAATATTAAGATATACTTCATAAGATACTTCAAACTTATCTTCAAACTCTCTAATCATTACTTTGCACCTTGTCCTCTTCTTTTTTATTTATACCCAAATTTTAGGAGCCACAAAAAGTGACTCCTAACAGGAAGGGGATGTGAATAAAATAAAGTTTATTCACCATGTTAATGTAAGGGATAAAAATGTTGTACTTACCAATACAACATAAATAGTTTATCAAAGATTGGTCAGTAACACAAATACTTTTTTATATTTTTATCATATTTTTTTAAATAAACTGAAAATACGTTTCTTCCTATCGATAAAATATATCTTAAAAGTAATAACTATTTTTTTATTCCAATCCCAAACACCAGTACAATACCCTTTATACTTCCTTCATCGGTCAATAATTTGCATCTAGCTTACCATCCTTCATGAAACATCTCATACTCATTCCCAAAGAAATCAACACCTGTTACTTTGATGAACAGTGGCTGTTCATCATCATGATTGAGCAACACATCAAAACGAAATTCCTGATAATCATTGATATCTAAATCAGGTACAGTCAGTAATCTAGTAGAAACAATCACTTCCCCTTGATGAATTTCAATCCATACTTCTTCAAAAGCCAACAAATCATTCATAGAATAGTTATTATAAACAGAAAACATCAACGTAATACCTTCTTGATCCCAATCTTCTTCCATCTTAATCCCACGGTATTGATTGAGCATCCTTCTCGTGTCAACTGTCGTTAATTCTTCTCTATATAGTTCCTCTGCTTCTTCTACGACGACTGATACTTGATATCTTTCATCAAGTGAAACATTCACTGACGTATGAAAAATCATCGAATCATTCACTATTTCAATCGTCATTACTTCTCCATCACTATTTTCTAAGACAAGACTCACTTCACCAAGTGCTGGTAGTTTTCTCATATACACAGTGAATTCTAATACACCTTCACCTTCATTTGTCACTTCATCTAGTTCATAAGAAAAACGATCAACGTAATCATCTGCTTCTTCTAATACATAAATTTTTTGATACAAATCAGATATTTGATTATTCGACTGCATATAAGCATAATTCATTCCATTTAACTGATTCTCAAGTGACTTTATAGAACTTGACATCGACATCGATGTCACACCAAACACAACAAAACCGACAATCAACAGTACATAAGCAATCACCACTGATGTCGATGATGACTTATGAGTATTCGTACTTGGTTCTTTATAGTAAGGCTTTTTCTCATGACCTTCTACTCTTCGCTCATTATTCGAAGTAACAGACGCAATCACTACAACTACAACCACCACAATCACACTCATTAACCCAAGCAACAAAATCATTCCAGCAAAACCAAACATTGTCATATATTCCACCCCTCGTATAATATGTGTATAAGATCGTAATGATTTTATACACTTTTATTTTTTAAATCTTTTAAGCTTTATTTATTAGAAGGTCCTAGTGCTATAATGAAGATAGATATAGCTAAGGAAAGTGCTGTCACCCCTTGCGGTCAAACCGCTTGTAAAGCGTGCAAACCTGCTTATCATATGTAATTCTTTACCCGGTTGTTGTTTGAATGTCCACTACTCATTGAATCCACGTG
>DFNN01000150.1:0-1461 GCA_002376065.1 Caryophanales bacterium UBA3566 | reverse complement strand
CCAGGAAATTCTTATGTGCGAGGCTGGAACCGTATGATAAGGCTAGGACCTTTTTATATCTAATTTATTCGATTGGCGGTGATAATAATATGACTCAAGAATTATCAACTTTATATGTCGGTATAGACGTATCTAAAGAATCAAATTATGTCTATATTACAGACTTTAATCAATCTTTTCACCAATCATTTAATACCGTGAATAATATTCATGGTGCTGAGTTAATTGAAACGAAATTACTAGAAATTCTTTATGATTCGGATTACTCGAATATCACTTGTGTACTCGAATCAACTGGAATCTATTCTGCTCACATTGCGACGTACTTATCTGCTTCTGAGAAACTCTTTAGGTATAATGTCTTGGTATACTGTATTAATCCTAAGATATCTCGTAATTATCGTGCTAGTTTTTCTGATATGGATAAAACAGATCCAAAAGACTCTTATATCCTAGCGGACATCGCAAGGGTCGGTAGAACCAAGGGTCTCACGCCTTTTAAAGGTTCTCAAAAACTTGCGCTTCAACGTCTTACACGACATCGAGTCCATCTTGCTGAGTTACTTTCAAAAGAGAAAACTTATGTATTAACCAACATCTATTTGAAATTCTCAGAATTTGGTAAACCGGATGCCAAGTTTACTTCTAATAATTGGAGTAATACTGCCTTATCTGTCTTAGAAGAATTCTCTTCACCTGAAGAAATTGTGAATACTTCTTTAGAGGATTTGGTTGCCTTCATCATGAAGTCTTCAAAAAACCGTTTCTCTAACCCTGAGGACGTTGCGACACTCTTAAAGAAAGCAGCTAGAGCTTCTTATCGACTTGACAAAGTTGCTTATGAACCAATCAATTACGCCATCTCTTCTAGTTTGATTATCATTCGTACTTATGAAACTGAAATCAAGAAGATTAATCAGTCAATAGAAGAATTAATGAGAGGTTTTGCCATTAATGAGTACATATCTTTACGTTCTATTCCCGGTATTGGACCAGTATATGCGGCAGGTATTCTTTCTGAAATAGGATCTATTCATCAGTTTAAAAACGAAGAATCTCTCGCGAAATACGCTGGAATTACCTGGCGTAAGAATCAATCAGGAAAATTTGAAGCGGATGATACTTCTATGACTAAAACAGGTAACCACTATCTTCGTTACTATTTAATTGAGGCTACCAATCTAGTTAAAAACTACGTGAGTTCCTACAATACCTATTATCAAAAGAAATATAACGAGGTGAATAATCATCAACACAAACGCGCACTCGCACTCACTACCCGTAAACTTATAAGGTTGATCTATGGATTAATGAGTAATGGTCAACTGTTCAATAAGAATTACTAACCGTTACCAATATTTTGTGAACCACCTAACCCCGTTAGGTCTTTTGATTATGCCTAGATTAAAAAATCTAGCTTTTTTTATTTATTTTCTCTCTTGACATCATTACCGGTTGCTT
>DFNN01000045.1:42911-45622 GCA_002376065.1 Caryophanales bacterium UBA3566 | reverse complement strand
ATAGTTGCGCTTTTTGTATCTCCCTTGATGATACTTTCATAAGGAATTCCTAATTCGCTCAGTGGCATTGCATCACTTAAAATATATGTAGGTTTGATCTCTAAATCATTGATCGCGTCAATCATCGCTTTTTTAGATGCCTGATAGATATTTATTCGATCAATCTCTTCCGCCTCAATAAACACTGTTTTTATCGCCAATGCATGTTGTAATATTTCTTGATAAAGTTCATTTCTTTTCTTTTCACTTAATTTTTTCGAATCATTGAGACCAACAATCGTATATTTAGGGTCCAAAATCACCGCAGATGCGACCACCGGACCAGCTAAAGGTCCTCTGCCAACTTCATCACATCCAGCAATATACAGATGACCTTGACTAAGTAGAGTTTCCTCGTACTTATACATGATCTTCTATCCGATCCAACATCACAGGACCAAATTTATGATTACGGAAATCATGTAAAAACAATTGATTTACACGATCATAATCCGTTTCTTTTCCGCGAAGAAATGCCCCTCTCTTCTGAGCAATCGCGTCATAAACACTCAATACATCTTCTATCTCATAAGTCATTTCATAGCGTTCTTCAAACGTTTTTTTATGGTGTTTATCTAAGTACTGAAAACCATAAATTGTCACTTCATCAAGTGGTAAGATATCATCTTTGATTGCTCCTAATAACGCCAATTTTTTGGCAACTTCAGGTTCCTCAAATTTTGGCCATAAAATTCCTGGCGTATCAAGCAACTCTAAATCCTTATTCACACGGATATATTGAAGATGTTTTGTGACACCTGGCATATCCTTCACCACCAACTTGCTTTTGCTTGCTAACGCATTAATTAAAGTTGATTTCCCAACATTTGGAATTCCTAAAATCATCATTCTTATTGGACGATTGATGCGACCTCTTTCCATCTCTTTTTTTCTGTATGGTTCTGCAATCTTTTCAATCTCAGGTAACAGTTTTTTCAATGTGTTTGGACGTAAAGAATCTAACAAAATAGTCGGAATCTTTTCTGCTTGATAATACGATTGCCATTTTGCCAATTCCTCAGGAATAGCCAAATCTGATTTGTTTAGTATCAACAATCTTGGTTTATGTTTTGTAAGTGACTCAATTAAAGGATTTTTAGAAGAATATGGCGCTCTTGCATCACGCAACTCAACAACGATATCGATCACTTTTAATCGTTCTTTTATTTCTTTTTTGGTTTTGGCCATATGACCAGGATACCAATGAATTTGTCTCATATTTACACCAACTTTTTCTATTCTAATATACTTTGAAATTGATAAATTACTTTACCTTCTATTTGTCGATACGTTACGTTTCCAAAAACACGTGAATCTTCAGAGTTTTCTCGATTATCACCAAGAACAAAATATTCCCCCACTGGTACTTCAAAAGAACAACTTGTTTCACCAAATACATCGCAAACTGTATAATTGATCATCTGTCCTGTCTCATCTAGTAAAAAATCTTGATCTTGCATGAAGCCATTTACATATAATTGATTGTCGTTAATTTCTATGTAATCCCCAGGCAAACCAATAATTCGTTTAATATAATAGACTTTCTCATCCATTTTAATCACCACAACATCAAAACGCTCATATGTTTCATCTATGTGTGAAATAAGAATATTATCATCTTGATAAAATGATGGTTCCATACTGCTACCTTCAACAGTTGAAATAGAAATAAACTGAAAGTTAACGATTGAAAAAAGCAGTAAAAAGACTTGAATAATACTTGCTGTATCTACTATTTCTTTTAACAATTTATGATTTTTCATTTTAACAAACTTGAAGAAGAATACAACGGAAAAAGAAAGAACAAACATCACTTGCATAAATCTAGAAGTTAGCAGTAAGTTGAAATCTCGGTGACTATCAAAAATCAATATCAATAATGTAAGTAACCCAGCAAAAAGAATGACCACGAATTTTCGGGTCATTTTTTTGTCAATAACTACCACTTCATCAAGTTGCTCTTCTATTTCCTCTTCTACTTCTTCGAATTCATTCATACCATTCACCTAAATCTTTTTCAATATTTCCTCTAATTGCTCCATGTCAACCAATACTTCACGTGCCTTCGAACCCATATTATCAGAAACAACACCTAAATCCGCTAATATTTCAACGATTTTTTGAGCACGATTGAATCCAATATGGAACTCTTTACTGATTTTATTGATTGAAGCCTCTTGTTGCTCAACAATGTATCTTGCTACTGGCTCAAGTAAATCATCATCATTTTTTACGCTAGTTGCGTCATTCATCAATTTCTTTTGATCAAACATATAATTCGGTCCTCTTTGATCACGGATAAATTGGTTAACTCGCATAATTTCTTGATCACTAATAAATGCTCCTTGCACACGTCTTTGAGGTTGTCCACTTTCACAATACAGCATATCTCCTCGACCTAGCAACTTATCTGCCCCTGCTCCATCAATAATGGTCATACTGTCAATATAGCTTGATACCATAAACGCGATTCTCGTTGGTATATTACTTTTGATTGTTCCTTTTACAACATCAGTTGATGGTCTTTGTGTTGCAATAATTAAATGCATCCCACAAGCTCTAGCCTTTTGAGTAATTCGCATAATCGATTCCTCAACACTACTAGAAGCGACCATCATTAAATCTGCCAATTCATCAACAACAATCACAATAAATGGCATATAATCATCACG
>DFNN01000045.1:35399-42521 GCA_002376065.1 Caryophanales bacterium UBA3566 | reverse complement strand
GAGAAAATTTGAAAACGACGATCCATTTCCTCAACAGCCCATTTTAATCCTGCAGTCGCAATTTTAGCATCTGTAATCACAGGTGTAATCAAATGAGGAATTTCATTGTATTGTGTCAATTCAACCATTTTTGGATCAATCAACATCAATTTCAACTCTTCAGGTCGATATTTCATCAATAAACTCATCAGCACTGTATTAATACAAACACTTTTCCCACTACCTGTAGCACCTGCTACTAATCCATGAGGCATTTTACTAATAGAAGTAAATACTCCCTCACCATCAATATCTAACCCCAGTGCAACAGTCAATGGATCTTTTGCATTGACAAACTGTTCCTTTTCAACAATTGATTTAAATGGCACAATTTCAGGCACTTTGTTCGGTACTTCAATACCAACCGTACTTTTTCCTGGAATTGGTGCTTCAATACGGATTTCTTTTGCTGCAAGCGCCATTTTAATATTATCTGCAAGTCCAGTTATTTTCTTGACATTGACACCACTATCTAGTGCAATCTCATATCTAGTAACAGTTGGACCTTGTGTGAAGTTTTGAACTTCCGCACCAACTTTAAACTCATCAAAGGTTTTATTTAATATATGGATATGCTCATTAATCCATTCTTTTCCATCTTTCTTCTTCTTTGGTGGATCATTTAGCAATGATGGTCCTGGTAATTTATAGCCATTTATCTTTTTATTGGTTAATGCCTTTTCAGAGACCTTAGGTGTATCCTTATCTTTATCTAGTGTGGGCTCTTTTTGCTCTTCATAGGTAGGTTTCACATCTTGTTCTTTAAAAGTTTCATATTTTTTTTCATTAACAGGATTAGGACTTATTGGGTCCTCTAACTCTTTTTCAAATGAAATTTGTTCACCATCATGCTTTCTACTTTTACGTTTTGAAGAACGTTCCTCTTGCTTACGGATTGCCTCTTCAAGATTGCGTCCACTAATTAGATCAAACTCTGGGTATTCAGTACCATATTTTTCTTTTAACTGCTCTTTTGAATATTTAGGAACCTTACGAAAAGAATCAAGTTGACGGTCTAAATCACCTTGACGTTTGTGAGGAGAAGGAATCACAATCTCATCTTTTGTTCTTGTCCCAAAAATCGGTGAAACAAAACGGTTTTTTTGATAAGGTTTCTTCTCTGGTCCCTCAGGAATCATTGGAATAAGAAACGCTTTTGTGTCTTCACTACGCTCTTCAACCACTAGTTTACGATTTACTTTTTTAAACACACGTCTCACCTCTTACAACAAATTTTCAATAAAACTTTTTACTTCATCATATGTTTTACGATTTTTATTTACAAGTCTTCCTATTTCATCTTGATTTTTATAAAAAGTAAAACTAGGAATACCATATATCTCCAAATGTTTAGCTAAATCAATATCATCGTCTCTATTCATCTTATAAAACGCAATATTTTTAAACTCTTCTTCCAATCTTGGTAAATGTGGCTTGATCACAAAACAGTCAGGACACCAAGCGGTAAACCAATAAACTACAACGAGTTCATGTTCTTCTATTACAGAATAAAATTCTTTTATACTATATATCTGTTTCATCTTCTTCGATCAGCCCTTCTTGTAATTGTCTAACATCCTCATCAACTACATCAATATCTAACTCTTTATCAAATAATTTTTTCGAATATACTTTCACTGTTTCTTCACCAACGATACCGATAATTACAACACTAATTTTTTTTGTCATCGCATCTACGCTGGTCTTAATAACTGCTTTTCTAAACCAATATACAGGATTGACAGCATTCACAGCCATACTCGTATATTTCGCTGCTTTATCTACCTTATATTTTTTTAAAGATCTTACTACTTTGTTTCGTTCAATGCTTTTCTTCTTATCATACATTTGTACAAATTTCGTTACTCGAACATTCTTTGTATTTTTTAAAAGCGGTTTATTCAACATTTGATCAATACGGTCTGTTACATAATGATTTAACAAGATAAACTCGTTCACCGAAAGTTCCAACATCGGATATTTTGAATTAGGGAAAAAATATTTACTAATCTCTTCAATCAACTCATAACTCAAATCAAACGTCAACTTTGTTGCTGAATTTGCACCAAGTTTTCGATTGCGTTTAAATTTTCTTTGTTTCTCCACAATCATATTTCTTAAGTCTTCTTCTTTGACATCAACAGTTGGATGTTTAATCTCATCGATTGATATATTTTTACCACGTACAAAAAAGTACACATAAATTGCACTAAACAAAATCATCCCGGTTACCATACCTAAAACAAAATTTAAAATTGTTCCAAGTGAAAGTTCAATTGGCATACTATCACTCCCTATTAAAATATTATACCACGGAAGCAGATTTTTAAAAAGTACAAAGACTAGTACATCAAGAGATTTTAAAGAATGTTTGACTTCTTGTTAAAAATCCGTTATTCTATTGAGAAATATAAAATATTATGCGATAATACAGTAGGTGATTTTAATGAATAAAAAACTAATCGCAATCGATTTAGATGGCACACTTCTCAAGGATTGGGAAACAATAACAGATGAAACCGTTGCGTATTTACGCAAACTAAAAGATGATGGTCATATTCTTGTAATCGCAACAGGAAGACCTTATAGAAGCTCAGTAAATTTTTATGATGCAATCGGTTTAGATACCCCATTGATCAACTATAATGGTGGTCTTGTAACATCAAAAAACGATCCTAATTTCATTGATTACTCTTTGTTTATTGACAAAGAACACATCATTGATATATTCAATAAGAACTTAGAACATATCGAAAATGCTTTTTGTGAAATCAAAGATGATATCTACTTACTCAAGGAAGATGAAAGAATAGAACCATTACTACATAACTTTAATGGCGCTCAACTTCATGTTGGTCAATTTGAAGATACCTTACCAGGACCAACAAATGGCTTCATCATCATCGCGAAGAAAAATCAAGGTAAGTACATTGAAGACTATATTAAAGCACATCACAAAGAAGCTGTTTTATCAAGAAACTGGGGCGACGAATATCGCTATATCATAGAAGTTTTTACCCCAGAAACCAATAAAGGTAATGCTCTTGAATATGTGGCAAACTATTATAACATATCAAAGAAAGACGTAATTGCATTTGGTGATGCACATAATGACTTAGAAATGATTACTTACGCAGGAACAGGCATCGCAATGGCAAACGCAACAGATGAGTTAAAAAATGTTGCTGACATGGTCACAGATAAAACAAACAAAGATAATGGTTTAATAGAACATCTTAAATTATTATTCAACTAAAAAACTCACCTTCTGGTGAGTTTTTTTTAAAATCGAAATCGATTCTTATTCTTTCCTTTACCTTTTTTCTGTTTTTGTTGTCCAGATGTTGGTAATGATCCCATCGGATTATTAGGATCAATCTTGTTTGGATCCATCTTACTCATTTGCTTCATCATCTTTGTTTGTTGTTCTAAAGACCCAATCAAGCGATTCACATCACTTACTTTTTTCCCACTACCTTGCGCGATTCTCCTTCTTCTTGAACTACTTTGTTCAATCAATTTAGGATTTTTACGCTCTTTTTTTGTCATCGACTGAATCATCGCTTCAACATGGACCAATTGCTTATCATCGATATCCATATTTTTTGTCATTTTATTCATTCCAGGAATCAATTTCATTAATCCACCAAGAGATCCCATACGCTTAATCCATTTCATTTGTTTGATAAAATCATCATAATTGAATGAACCCGACATCATTTTCTCCATCATACTCATCATATCGTTTTCATCAATATTTTCAGTCACCTTATCTACGAGGGTTAACACATCACCCATTCCGAGAATACGTGAAGCCATACGCTCCGGATGAAAGACTTCAATTTGGTCTAACTTTTCACCAAGACCCATATACTTTATTGGGATGTTTGTAACTTCACGTAAAGAAAGTGCAGCTCCACCACGAGTATCACCATCAAGTTTCGTTAAAATCGCACCAGTTATTCCTAGTTGTTCATCAAAACTAGTCGCAACACTAATCGCATCTTGCCCAGTCATTGCATCAATTGTCAGTAAGATTTCATCAGGATTAAGGATCGCTTTGATTGCTTTCAACTCACCCATCAACTCTTCATTAATGTGAAGACGACCCGCAGTATCACAAACAATCAAATCATGTCCATTTTCTTTTGCATATTCAATTGCTTGTTTTAATATATCAACAGGTTGTTCATCAATGCCTTTTTCAAATACATCAATACTTAGCTGCTCACCAATTGTAACAAGTTGTTCTACTGCCGCAGGACGATAAATATCAAGTGCTACAAGCAAAGGTTTTTTGACTTCCTTTTTTCTTAATAAATTCGCCAATTTACCAGCAGTTGTAGTCTTCCCTGCACCTTGTAAACCAACCATCATAAAACTAGTCAAGCCACTATCTTTAAACGTGAGAGGTTCTGCTTTATCACCCATCACTTGTTTTAATTCTTCATGAACAATCTTGACAACTTGCTGTCCTGGATTCAAACCTTTTAAGATTTTTTCACCCATTGCTTGTTCTTTCACTTTTTTTGTAAATTGTTTCACCACTTTAAAATTAACATCTGCCTCTAATAAAGAAAGACGCACTTCACGCATCATCTCTTCAATATCTTTTTCTGTCAATCTCCCTTTACCAGTTACCCGGCGTAAAGACATCTGTAGTCTATCTGATAAATTGTCAAAAGCCATCTAAATCACTCTACCTTTTTTAATGCTTCAATCAATTTTCGAACCTCTTTAGGAAGTTCCATTTTATCCAATTTCTCGAAAATTTGTTTTTGTTTTACTTGTTTCTCACATAGTTTAAGAACAGATTCATAAGTCTCCAACTTATGTACTGTTTTATTGATTTGATCATATACAGCATTTCTACTCACTTGATGATTCTCCGCAATCTCTTGAAGAGACAAATCATCATAATAATAATCAGTCATATATACCCTTTGTTTATCTGTCAACAAACCTTGATAAACATCAAAAAGAGTGATGATATACATCGATTTTTCTAATGTGTCCATTATTCAATCACATCCGAAAACATGCCATAAATATATTCTTCAATATCAAAGTATTCCAAATCATCCAATCCTTCACCAAGACCAATATACTTAATCGGAATATTTAGTTCATCACGAATCGCAAGGACTATTCCACCTTTAGCCGTACCATCAAGTTTGGTCAATACAATCCCAGTAATTTTTGTGACTTCATGAAAAATCTTTGCCTGAGATAAACCATTTTGTCCCGTCGTCGCATCAATAACCAATAACGTCTCATGTGGTGCACCTTCAATTTCACGCTCAATAACTCGATGTATCTTTTCAAGTTCTTTCATTAAATTCGTCTTATTTTGTAAACGTCCCGCTGTATCACACAATATCACATCCACATTATGTTCCTTCGCATATTGTATTGCATCAAACATCACACTTGACGGATCACTACCTGCTTCTTTCGCAAAAAATAAGCTACCTACTCGTTCACTCCATATACGAAGCTGATTAATCGCACCTGCACGAAAAGTATCTCCTGCGACCATCATCACTTTTTTTCCACGTTCTTTGTACTGGTGAGCAACTTTACCAATCGTTGTTGTTTTTCCAACTCCATTGACACCAACAAATAACACAACATTTAATCGGCCATCTTGGATATCCAAATTGGATGAAACAATTTCATCACGTACATATAGCTGAAACATTTCATCAACAATCATATCAGTTAAATCACCAGGTTTTGAAATTTTATTTATCTCAACCTGATTTCGAAGATGATCAACTATTTTTATCACAGTATCCACACCGATATCAGCCATAATAAATATTTCTTCTAACTCATCAAACAAATCATCATCAATTTTATTCGATGAAATTAATAAAGCTTGCAAGTTCCCTAAAACAGAAGTTCTAGTTTTCTCCATACCAATTTTATATTTTTGTGCATTTTTACGTTTTTCTTTTGATTGAAAAATCTTTGAAAATATGCCCATAACATCACTTCTTTCTTCAAAAAAATCATTCACATTATAACACATCTAAGAATAATCTTCCATTAATTTAAAAAAAACCCTATAAAAAGGGAAAATCCGCCTCTCGGCGGATTAAGGAAGGGGATGTGTGAATAAAATAAATTTTATTCACCATGCTATGTAAGGGATAAGTTGCGACAATGTCGCATGATTAATATACCATAGCTTGAATAGTTCTGTCAATAGATTTTACCGAAAAAACGAAAAAAAACCACTTATATAATATGATAGTTTATCTATCAATATAAATGGCTATGTACAGCGATATTTCAACTATCAAAAATATTGACCAATCGCTCTTTTTAGTTAGTTTTTTCGTCTTTTTTATACCCGCATTGTTTGGTCTCTTGACAAATAATTTGACCTTTTTGATCTTCAATCAACAAATGTCCACATTTTGGGCATTTTTCTCCTGTAGGCTTTCCAAATAACATATTTTTACACTTTGGAAAATTATCACAGGCATAGAAAGTTTTTCCTTTATTTCTACCAGATTTCGCCGTTCTTTCAACAATTTCACCAACACCACATTTGGTACAAGTAACACCCGTCTTAGTCGGTTCTTCTTTCTTTTTATCATCTGGTTTAATATATTTACATTCTGGAAAATTGCTACAAGCCTCAAAAGTCCCGTAACGAGAACTCCTAACCACCATATCAGAACCACATTTCGGACATTGCTCACCCGTTAACTTTGGAGCAATCTTCTCCATGTTTATATTTGCTTCAGCAACCATTGGAATAAACTCATTGTAAAATTCTTTAATGATTTTTGTTTGATCTTCGTCACCCTCAGAAATTTGATCTAATACTTTTTCCATACGAGCAGTATAATCAACACTAATAATCGATTCAAAGAATTCATCTAACTTTTCAATCGTTAATCTCCCTTGATCAGTTGGAAGAAACTTCTTTTCTGCTAACTCAACATATTTGCGTTTTTTTAATATCGATATTGTTTGTGAATATGTTGATGGACGACCTATACCTAAATCTTCCATTTCTTTAATTAATTTTGCTTCTGTATATCTAGCAGGCGGTTTTGTGAAATTTTG
>DFNN01000045.1:0-34992 GCA_002376065.1 Caryophanales bacterium UBA3566 | reverse complement strand
GTTTCATAATCTTTATACACCTTCAAATAACCATCAAATACAATATCTTGCGCTGAAGCTTTAAAGACTGCCTCATTGTTTGTTAGTTCAAGTTGCGTAGAAGCAAGTACTGCCGGTTTCATAAGTGAAGCAAGCGCACGATAATAAATCATTGAATATAATCGATATTCATCACGTGATAACTGTTTTTTTATTTTTTCAGGTGCGTAATTTATACTGGTAGGTCTTATTGCCTCATGTGCATCTTGGATATTTTGTTTTTGCTTTGAACTACGGTAATAACCTTTATAATCTTTTCCATACTCCTCTGCAATAAAATCCAAAGTCGGAAATACAAATGAATCACTCAATCTAAGTGAATCAGTACGCATATAAGTAATCAACCCAACTGTCTCTGTCCCCAAATCGATACCTTCGTATAAACGTTGAGCAATCAACATTGTTTTCTGAGAACTATAATTCAATTTATTAGACGCATCTTGCTGCAACGTAGATGTTGTGTATGCTTCTTTAGGCTTACGTTTACGTTCTTTCGTTTCAAGCCTTGAAACAAGAAACTCTTCGGCCAAAGTATCCAACAATGCATTCGTCTGTGTTTCATTTTTTAAATCAATTTTTTCACCATGATATTTTACTAATTCTGCTTCAAATCCATCAAAAAAGGCTTTTACTTTCCAATATTCTTCAGGATTAAATGCATCAATTTCTTTCTCGCGTTCAACGATGATTTTCAATGTAGCACTTTGTACACGCCCTGCAGACTTTGATTTGATTTTATTTTGTAATAGTTTCGATAACTTAAACCCAATAATACGATCTAGAATCCTTCTTGTTTCTTGTGAAGAAACCAAATCTAAATCAATATCACTTGGATGTTCAAAAGCCTCAACCACTGCATTTTTTGTAATTTCATTAAAAATGACACGCTTTGTCGGAATATCTTTTAAGTCCAGCACCTCTTTTAGATGCCAACTAATAGCCTCTCCTTCACGGTCAGGGTCAGTCGCTAAAAATAACTCATCGATGTTTTTAGCCGCATCTTGTAACTCTTTAACAACTTTCTTTTTATCTTTAATGATTTGATATTTTGGTGCAAAATCATTCTCTATATCTAATCCAAGTCCTCCAGCACCACTAATAGCCAAATCTCGGATATGACCTTTTGATGATAACACTTTATACTCGTCTCCAAGATATTGCTCAATCGTTTTTGATTTACTTGGTGACTCAACAATTACTAATTTATTTGCCATATAACTCCCTGCCTTTCTACATATATATACACGACATAATAAAAGGTGTCAAGTGTTTTGATTACTGCTTGACTCCTTATATATATTTATATATATAAAAAAATTTACGTTTGAAATACAAATGTCATCCGATCTTTTCCTTGCATATCTTTCTTTTGAACAACCGTTGCATTCGGAAAATATTCTAAAATCAAACCTTTCAACTCTTTAGCCTTATCAAATGCATGCTCAAAAGCCATCATAAAAGTAGGTTTCATCACTTTATCAGCATCTTTTAAGATCTTACGATAGAAATCTAGTCCATCAAGCCCACCAAAAAGAGCAACATGGGGTTCATGATCCTTAACCAAAGCCTCAACGTACTCCTCATTTGGAATATATGGAGGATTTGAAATCAATAAATCAAATGCGTAATCTAGAACAGGTTCCAACATATCTCCTTTAAGAAAGGTAACTTGTGATTTCAGCTGTTCATTATTTTTTTCAGCTACAAGCAAAGCTTCCTCACTAATGTCTGTCGCAACCATATTAATATTGTTCTCTTCTAAGGAAATCGCAATCGCTAAACAGCCACTTCCAGTCCCAATATCAACTGCATCAATTTTTTTACCATCAAAAAATTCATCATAATACAACAAAATATGTTGTGCCAATTCCTCAGTCTCATAACGCGGTATTAACACATGCTCATTAACAATAAATGGATATCCGAAAAAATACTCAAAGCCAATCAAATGTTGCACAGGATACCCATCTTCAACATATTTTTTTGCGAGCTGAGAAAACAACTCAGCTTGATTTTCAGGCATTTCATCACTCAATCCCATCAATAACTGTTCATTGGATTTTTCAGACACATGAAGCATCAATAGTTTCATTGCAGTTGGTTCCTTTTGATGATTCAATGCATATATTTCCTTTTCCTTCAAAATTTCAAGGTATGTTTTCATATTCTCACCTCTTCTACCTAGAGATAATGAAGAAGAGCCTTCTGGCTCTTCTTTATTTATTTTCAGTTGATAATTTACGTTTAATTTCTTCGTTATAAAGCGCTTCAATAATTGGATCTAACTTACCTTCCATCACTCGATCAAGTTGTTGAATAGTATATCCAATACGATGATCCGTTATACGGTTTTGTGGATAGTTATATGTACGGATTTTTTCACTTCGATCTCCTGTACCTATCTTACTACGGCGTTCTTCGCCTTCTTTATCCATCTTTTCTTGTAACATCTTATCATATAAACGTGCTTTTAAAATACGCAAAGCACTCGCTTTATTTTCATGTTGACTTTTACCATCTTGACAACTTACAACCAAACCAGTAGGTTCATGTGTTAATCGAACCGCACTATCAGTTGTATTGACACTTTGTCCTCCCGCACCACTAGAACGGAATGTATCGACACGTACATCAGACATACTTAATTCAAGTTCAATATCTTCAGCTTCAGGCAAAACAAGTACAGTCGCCGTTGACGTATGCACACGTCCTTGTGATTCAGTTTGAGGCACTCTTTGTACTCGGTGAGATCCACTCTCATATTTTAAATACGAATATACACTATCACCAGAAACAGTAAATTCAATTTGTGTAAATCCGCCAGCATCGCCTTCTTCGGCGTTATTTATTTCTAATTTCCATTTTTGTGTCTCAGCATACTTTGAATACATACGAAACAAATCTCCCGCAAATATATTTGCTTCATTACCCCCAGCAGCTCCACGAATCTCAACAATGACGTTTTTCTGATCATTTGGATCTTTTGGAATCAATAGTACATGCAATTTCTCTTCTATTTTAGGAAGTTTATGTTTTAGTTCATCAAGTTCTTCTTTCGCCATTTCAACGACATCTTGATCCTCTTCTTCCTTCACCATCTCTTTTAAATCTTCAATCGTTGATTCGATTTCTTTATACTCACGAAACAGTGTTACTGTCTCCTCAAGAGAACTTTGTTCTTTTGACAAACTTGTCATGTGTTCAATATCATTGACAATATTTGGATCCATCAACTCTTTTTGAATCTGTTCATAACGTTCTTCTATTTGTTCGAGTCTATCTTTCATTTTCATCACTCCGGACTATATTATATATGAAACCTTACACATTTTCAACTAACATTACATGTTCGTCTTTTACTTTCTTCAAATCTATCAAAAACCAAATTGTTAATACAGTACCTTTTAAGACACTAGAAATTGAGATTACCCACCATATTCCGATAAATCCAAAGTAATATCCTGCTAAGAAACCAAATGGAATACGCAGCAAATTACCAACAAATCCGACGCTAGAAGGTATCATTGTCTTACCAAGTCCATTAAATGCTCCAGCGGTACCTAACTCAACAATCATAAATACCTGTGACACACTCAATATACGTAAATATTTTTCTCCAATATCTAAAGTCTCTGGATCGGTGATAAAAATAGCAAATAAATCTCTTGCGAAGAAAAACAACACGAGATTGATGATGATTCCATATGGAATCAATAATCTAAGCGCAGTAAAATATCCACGTCGAATTCTAAACGGCTGTTCTGCTCCAAAATTTTGACCAACAAACGCAGCAAGTGCTACTTGGAAACCAGAAGCAACCATCCAAGCAAGTGCTTCTATTTGACTACCCAATCTTTGGGTTGCAATAACTTCTTTTCCATATTTTGCAATCATAACCCCCACAACCACACTAATGATTGTAAACGCCATATTTTGCAATCCTACAGGCAATCCTATTTTTATAATTTTTTTCATGGTAAATCGATCAAAATTCTTAATCAAACGTATCCTAAATGGTCTAAATCTAGAACTATAAATCAGTAAATAAATCAATAATACAAAGCTTTGTGCAATTACAGTCGCAATCGCAGCTCCTTTTACACCATACCCTAATCCATCAAATGTAAATCCAAATACATTCACTTTTTCTAATATAAAAAACGGATCAAGAACAATGTTCAAAACCAATCCTGAAGCGGTTATTTTAAACGATGTAAACGTCTTTCCTAACCCCTCATAAATCCCATTGAATAAATTGACTGAGAATAAGGCAAACCCAAACATCGTAACAATTCTCAAATAATCAGTCGCATAAGCGATAATATTTGCATTATCCAACTTAAAGATCGATACATACAAATCAGCACCAAAAAATCCAATAGCCATATAAAATAACGCCAAAACAAGCATATAGAGCAATCCATTATTTCCGTATCGCTCCACCAACTCCATATCATCTTTACCTGCAGCTTGTGAAACACTAACACTTGTTCCTATTTTTGCCAACAAAATCAAACCAAATGCAAACCAAGGTAAATACCCAGCAGTTCCCACAGCCGCAATCGCTTCTGTTTCATCTAACCCCATTGTATGTACCTTACCAACCCAAAACATGTCAGTCAAATTATAAGCCATTTGAACTAAACTGCTCAACAATGTAGGAATGGCTACTAGTAATAATCGAAAGGTAATAGAACCTTTCGTTAAGTCAATTTTTTTCTTCATTATTTCACCTATTTATGAGCACCAAGTAAGCTTACTTATCCGCGCTTTTCAATGTTTCTTTCTTTAATTTTTCATAAAGCAACAACGAATCCTTAAATGGTTCAATTGTACGCTCAAGTATATCATGTAAATAAGCAATCAACACCCCATAATTAACAATTGGAACATTGTGATTTCTCGCTTCAGTAATCCGATGATGCATTTCACTCGCATTGAGCATACATGCACCACAGTGGATAATCATATCAATTTGATCCAAATCACGTTGGAAACCGTATCCCGAAGTATAATCAATATCAAACTCTTTCTTTGTATGTTCTTTCAACCATCTAGGGATTTTCACAGTCCCTATGTCATCTTTTTGACGATGATGTGTACATCCTTCACTCACCAATATATGTGCCCCATCTTTCAAGTCGTGAATTGCAAAAACACCACGAATTAACGTATCTAAGTCACCCTTATGTCTCGCAAACAAAATCGAAAAAGACGTTAGTGGAACATCTCTAGGTACCACTTTTGATACATACCCAAAAGCTTGTGAATCTGTCACCACAAGTGAAGGTGCGTTCTTTAATGATTCTAAAGTCTCCACCAATTCTGTTTCTTTACACGTCATAACAATCCCATCGTGATCTAATATATCACGAATCGTTTGTTGCTGTGGTAAAATCATTCGACCTTTCGGGGCTGCTGAATCTATTGGAGTAACCAATACCACCACATCTTTTGGAGAAATAATATCTCCTAAAATAGGTTTCTCAGAAAAACTACTTACCAATTTTTTCCCCAACACTTCTTTCAGTTCATGTATTCCTTGTTTCGTTAAAGCACTGACAAAATACACTTCATCAAAAGTCTCATTAATGATTTCTCGTTTCACTTCTAAATCATCTTTATTAGCAATTACAACATATGGTTTCTTGCGTTTCTTAAACTCTTCAATTAATGTATTTTCATACGAAAAATCTTTTTGAGCAACATCAATAATAATCAAACCAATATCAGCTTTTGGTATCACTGACATTGTTTTAGATACACGCAATTTTCCAAGTGCACCATCATCATCAATACCAGCTGTATCAATTAAAACAACGGGCCCAATAGGAAGTATTTCCATCGATTTATACACCGGATCTGTTGTCGTACCTAACTCACTTGAAACAAGCGCTATATCTTGCGCACTAATAGCATTGATTACACTTGATTTCCCAACATTTCTACGTCCAAAAATTGCAATATGTGCTCGATTACTCCTTGGTGTACTTTGCAAACTCATACAATCACCTCACTAAAAGTATAAATCTCTTTCTCCATCAACAATTCGATTAATATATTCAACCAATTGATTTTTCACTTTTTGATTCTTAATTGTCTCAGCGTGTTCTCTAACAAATACCAAGCCGTTTTCCTTCAACTCTTCATCACCGTAATCAAGGATATATTCTGTTAAGGTAAGCAAGGCATTTGGTTCGCAAATAAGTCCAATCGTCCCTTTTTTTGCAAGTTCCATAAAACGGTCTCCCGTTCTACCCATACGATAACAAGCTGTACAATAAGAAGGAATTAATCCACGTTTTATCAAATCTTTGTTTATCTCTAAGACTGTACGTTCATCTGAAAGCTCAAACTGATCATGTTCAAATTCGGCGTGTTCCTCATGATACCCACCAACATCTGTTTTGCTTCCCGCACTAATTTGTGAAACTCCTTGGTTAATTAATTCTTCACGGATTTCTTTTGTTTCTCTTGTTGATAAAATTAAACCAACATAAGGAACCGCTAATCGAAGTACTGTTACAATACGTTTAAATGCTTCATCATCTATGATATAAGGAAAGTCCTCTAACGACATTCCTTCTGCTTTTTTTAATCTCGGCACACTAATAGTATGAAAACCAAATCCGTATTTTTCTTCTAAATATTGATTATGAATAATCAATGACAACACTTCATATCGATAGTCCGCAAGACCAAACAAGACACCCGCACCAACATCATCAATTCCTGCATCAATAGCTCGATCAAATGCATGGAGATGATAATCATAATCGCCTTTTAAACTCTTCGGATGTACTCTTTTGAAAATCTCTTTATCATATGTTTCTTGGAACAAAATATAGGTACCGATTCCAACCTCATGAAGCTTTTTATAGTCTTCAACTGTAGTCGCTGCAATATTCACATTAATTCTTCTAATAGAACTATTTTCGTATATTGTTTTAATTGATTCAATCACGTAATCAATTGGTGTCTCTTTTGGTGATTCTCCAACCTCTAAAGCAAGTCTTTTATGACCCAATTTTTCTAATAAAATTGCTTGATTTTTGATTTCTTCTTGGTTTAATTTTACTCGCTCAAAGTCATTATCTCGACGATAACCACAATATAAACAATTGTTTACACAAAAGTTAGAAATATAAAGCGGTGCAAACATCACGACACGACTACCATAAATTTCTTCTTTTAGTTCGCCAGCAATCTGATGAATTTCATCAATTTGAACAGGATCTTTCGCATTTAATAGAGCTCCAATATCATGATGACTTAACGGTTCCCTTTTTTTTGCTCGTAATAAAATATCTTGAATCTCGTCCATCGTTGGATTTTTCACTTTATCCAATATATCTTGAATGTATTCTTTATCAATCATTTTGTTGCCTCCATCCATACACATCACCCTGAGAAAAATCAAGCGTAAGTCCCATTTCACCCACACGAACCCCAAGTTCATCTAGTGTTTGATCTTTCGCATATGTTTTATTTTTATAAATCTCATATTTCACTAAATTGTCTTTTGGACTAACATTTGGCATCAACACATTAGCTCCACGAAGCAATGCCTTTTCTCTTCCTAATGGCTCCAAAACACCAAGCGCAGTTGTCGCAGGAATTAAAGCCTTCGGCAAAATTAACCTAGCCAAAGCAACCATAATTGTTGTTTCTAAATACCCTCCAGAAGAAGCATTTTTCATCAATGTTTTATCATGAACAATATAAGGACCAATTCCAACCATTTCTGGTTCCAACTCTTTTAAAAATAATAAATCACTCGCCAAATCATCCGCTGTTTGATTAGGTAACCCAACCATAAAACCAGCTCCAACTTGGTAACCAATACGCTTTAAATCAAACAAACACGACCTTCGCTTCTCAAAAATCATAGAAGGACCATGTATTTCATTATAAAGTTTCTTTGAAGCAGATTCATGTCGAAGCAAATATCGATCAACGCCAGCATCAAATAATCTTTGATACTCTTGATATGTTTTTTCTCCTAAAGACAATGTAATACGATGTGTCGGATATTTATCCTTAATGGTTTTGATATACTCAACAAGCAAATCAGTTGTAAAAAATGGATCTTCTCCACCTTGAATTACAAATGTTTGATACCCTTTAAAAGCCGCTTGATCAATAGAACTCATCAATGTACTTCGATCCATACGGAATCGATCATTCCGACTCACTAAACCGCTAATTCCACAATAATAACATTCTCTTGTACAATAATTACTAATTTCGATTAACGCGCGCAAAAATACACGATTTTGATAAAATCGTGTTTTTATTTCATTTGCTTTTTCAAACAAGTAAACTGCATCATCATTGGATATATAGGTTAATAAGTAGACAATATCTTCTCTACTTACATTTACCCCCTCAACCAATTGATCAACAATAGCTCGTACATTATTTGAATAAGCACTTGTTTTTTGCATTACCTTAGAAAATACTTTTTCCACAATCTTCACCACTAACTATTACTCGACATCATCAATCGACATATTCGAAGGTCCACTCGTACGATTCGCAAAGTAACTACATGACTTATTAAACGCAAGCTTAATAGGTTCAGACGTAGTTGCTCCTTGACGGTTTTTAGAGATAATTACATCTACTTCATTTTGGTTCGGTGTATCTTTTTTATAATAATCTTCTCGATATAAGAAAATAACGATATCGGCATCCTGCTCAATTGAACCACTATCACGTAAATCAGCCATAACAGGTACTTGAGAATCACGACGCTCAACATTACGCGATAGTTGAGACAAGGCAACAACAGGTATTTTAAGCTCTCTAGCCATCTCTTTTAACGTTCTTGATATCTCTGAAACTTCATTGACACGGTTCACATCATTTCGTGATCCACTAAGCAATTGTAAATAATCCACAATCACCAAATCAAGTCTTTTTTCTTGTGCTAATTTTCGACATTTTTGACGTAAATCTGTGATTTTAACAGTCCCCGCATCATCAAATAAAATATTCAACTTTGACAAGGTCTCTTGCGCCAAATTTAGTTGTCGCCATTCCATCCTATCCAAATGTCCAGTACGGATTTTTGTCGAATGAACTTTCGATTCTGCACTTAACATACGACCAACCAATTGATCACTACCCATTTCAAGTGAGAAAAACGCTACATAAGGACGTTCTTTCATCTTCGCAACATTTGTTGCAATGTTCAAAGCAAACGCTGATTTCCCCATTGATGGACGAGCAGCAATAATAATCAATTCTGACGGTTGTAATCCATTTGTATAGCGATTCAATTCATCAAATTTTGTATCCAATCCAGTCAGTTCACCAGCTCGATCTTTGGCAGCCTCAGTTTTTAAAATAACTTCCTCTGTAATTTGTTGAATGGAAACAAAATCAGCAGTCCTACGTTCTTTTGCAATATCAAAAATGATTTTTTCAGACTGATCAACAAACTCAATTGCATCATCAGCTACAAATCCCTCATCAATAATCTTACGACAAGCTTCCATAATTCTTCTCGTGATGGATTTATCTTTCACAATATTGATATAATTCACTAAATTCGCGATTGAAGGAACGTTATTGATTAATCCTAAAATATAATCAATTCCACCCGCATCATTCAACATTCCCTTGGTTTCAAGTTTCGATGTCAAGGTCGTATAATCAATCACTACATCATCAGTGAAAAGATCTTTCATTGCACGAAAGATTACTTTATGCTGATACTTATAAAAATCATCCGGATCAAGCTTATCAACAAGCGTTCTAATACTTCCTTCTTCAACAAATACACTTCCTAAAACAGCTTGTTCTGCCTCTAAATTATGAGGTGTAGTTCGCTCCATATAAACACCTTACTTTCTATTCTTCAACAACCAATACTTGTATATTCGCTGTCACATCTTTATGCAATTTTACTTCTACAGGATGATTTCCTAAAGAAGAAATATGTCCTTTTAATTGAATTTTACGTTTATCAATCTCATATCCGTTTTGCTTTTTAAACGCCTCCGCAATTTGTTTAGAATTGATTTTTCCATAAGGTTTTCCATTTTCATCAATCTTAACATACACCTTAACAGGTAATTGCTCAATCTTTTCCTTCAATTCTTTCATTTCTTCATAATGCTTTCTTTCAGCTTTTTCTTTACGTAACTTCTCATCTTCTAATGATTGTAAATTCTCTTGTGTCGCTTCAATGGCAATATTGTTTGATAATAAATAATTACCATACCCCGAAGCAACATCAATTACTTCACCTTTTTTTCCTTTTCCTTTTAAATCTTTAATCAAAATTACTTTCATTGGTTTCTCCTCCATCACAGCTTCATTAAGTAATTCCACAAGTTCTTTTTGCACATCCTGTGGTGTCTTATCTTCAATTTGTGCACCAGCATTATTCAAATGACCGCCACCACCAAATTTTTCCATAATTGTTTGTACATTAAAACCTTCTAAACTTCTTGCACTTATACCAACCACGTTGTCATCTACAAGCCCAATCGCAAACGCCGCTACTGTATCCTCAATATCAAGCAAAATATCTGCTACTTGCGCAAGTAATACTCGATTACACTTCATTTCCTTCGGCACAATCACCACAGAGAAACGCTCATCCACAACTTCTACTAAAGACAACAACTGTGATTTTTGCTTAATCTCATTTAAACTCTCACGCAGTATTGTTTTTACTTTAAAAGTATCCGCACCAAATTTACGTAAAATCGCTGCAGCTTCAAACGTTCTAGACCCTGTTCGATACATAAAATTGTTTGTATCGACCATAATTCCAGAAAGCATAACTGTTGCCTCAAACTGATTTAGTTCGATGTCTTTGCTAGATAAATCAATCATCTCAGTAATCAATTCAACACTACTAGAAGCATATGGCTCGATATGAGATATTTGAGCGCCTTGTACTGCATCAGTCAATTTTCTATGATGATCAACAATGACCAAATTCTTCGTTCTAGTAATCAAACGTTCATCAACAGTTTGACCATATGAATGGTGATCAACCAAAATCATTAAGTCATCACGATTCACCATATCAAGTGCTTCCTCAGGACTAACAATTTGATCCAACAATGTAACATACTCATATTGAATCATCTTTAATATTTTCGTAACTGTTTTATCCAAATTATTTGAATCAAGAATAATTTTCGTATGCTCATTATAAGCACTAGCCAATTTCAACATACCCATCGCCGCACCAAAAGCATCCGTATCCGGATGTTTATGAGGTACGATAAATACTTGTTCATGTTCCCCTAAAAAACGTTCCAATTTTTGTGTATTGATTCGTGTTGTAATACGGGTCCTCTTCTCCGCTGTATTGGTGTTTCCTCCAAAATACATCAAATCATTACCTTCAACATTCACTACAATCTGATCTCCACCACGAGACAACGCAAGTTCGAGTGCATCTTGAGCGATATCTCCAAGCTTATTTAACTTGATATTCGCACAAGCAATTCCTCCAGATAAGGTAACAAGTAAATCATTTTCCTTTGAAATAACACCTAATTTTTCTAAGATTTTAAATTCATTGTCAATCAAAATATTCAAGTTTTTCTTTTTCATAAAAGCAACCAATTTCGAACTAGATAGTGGCGCAATATAAAAATCAAACTCATCTGCCCATTCCTCTAACGCAGCTAGATACTTCCCTTGAATATAACTTCGTTCTGAAACATCTAGAACACTTATAGCATCTTCTAGGTTATCCAAATTTAACATCAAGACAACATCTTTTTCCGATTCATACTTACGTTTAATCACTTCTCGTTCAGTTACTTGTAAAAAGTAAATAAACTTATGCTTGAAATCGTGTACAACTTCATATTCCTGTGTATATACTTTTACAATGAGGTTTTGTTTCGGTTTTGTCGAAGTTAAATTCGAAAAAACATCATTCGCAATTGTTTCAATTGAACGATTAATTAACACGTTTTCAAACATTTTTTTTGCATATTCATTTGCCCACTGGATCATATAATTATCATCGTACAAAATAATTCCAATTGGCAAATCAGTTATAACTTTTTCTTGAACTGCTTCTTTACGTTTTACAATATCTTGTGTTTCTTTTAATTTCGTAGATAACCAACTTATTCGTCGTTTTTTCTTGTCATAAAAAATGACTTGAAAATACACATTTAAACTAATCAATATCAAAAGTCCAACACCGACGTACAAATAGACACTTTCCTCTAAAAAGAATACTGCAATCACAATTAACAATACCAACAATATTGGAATCAGTATATTAAATGGGTTTGGCTTCATTATACCACCTCTTTTAGTTGAGATAATTATATCATAAACAAGCAGTTATGCAAAACGATAATATCCATAAACAAAGAATAAAAAAAGACTCAAAATTGAGTCTTATTCTTTAACGAATGGTAACAATGCCATGTGACGTGCACGTTTGATCGCAACACTTAATTCACCTTGATAATTTGCTTTTGTTCCAGTAACACGTTTTGGTAAAATTTTACCTCTGTCACTAATGAATCTTTTCAGCAAATCAGCATCTTTATAGTCAATGTATTTGATGTTGTTGTCAGTAAAATAACATCTTTTACGACGTTTTTTACGAAAATTTCCTGGTCTAGCAGCCATTTTATAGCCTCCTTTTTAGAATGGTAAATCATCTTCAGAGATATCGTCTAATCTAGGTGTATTGCTTTCATTCTCTCTTGAAGGATTTTCGTTATTTTGTGGTTCATATTTATTATTTTGGTATTGATTTCCTTTATTTTGATAATTGTTTTGTGAATAATCATTTTGTGATCCACTGTTCTCTGCATTTTTTGGCTCTAAAAATTGAACCGAATCACAAACGACCTCAGTAGTATACACACGTACACCTTGTTCATTGTCATAATATCCTGTTTGGATACGACCTTCTACACCAACTAAACTACCTTTACGAACATATTTGTCTACATTCTCAGCTTGTTTGTTCCATACAACGCATTGAATGAAGTCTGCTTCATTGTTTTGGGTTTTATAGATTCTATTTACTGCTAAGGTAAATTTGGCAACTGCGGCATTGCTTTGTGTATATCTTAATTCTGGATCTTTTGTCAATCTTCCGACAAGTACAGTTCTATTGATCATAGGTATTCACGTCCTTATCTTTCGTCTTTAATAATCAGATAACGAATTACTTCTTCTTTCAATCGAATGATACGATCGAATTCAGCTCTTGCTTCTTCAGTGGCTTTTACATCTAATACGACATAATACCCTTTTTTGAAATCTTGGATTTCATAAGCAAGATCACGCATTCCCCATTCATTAACTTTAGTCACTTCGCTATCCATTGAACTGAAAATGTCATTTAGACTTTCAATCAATTTCTTACGATCTTCTTCAAGTAAATTTGGGCGAATGATGTACATAATCTCATATTTTCTCATTTTTTTACCTCCTTTTGGTCTAGTGGCTGCCGAGCAGCAAGGTTGAGCATTACACTCACGATTGGTAATTATATCACAAAACATCTGTGATAGCAACCAATTTCCTACCGTTTTTCCTCTTTTTTAGAGTCAAGTCTATTGTACCACAAAGAATCAATTATACAATCAAAGAAATCATATTCTCACTTGAAAAATTAATCCTACAACTACACTGCAAAATCAGGATGATTAAGCATGAATTTGATTATGTCTTCTTGCATTTCACGATTCACATTGTGGGTATCTTCATAGAGCCTAAAAAACGTATTTCCAAGACTTTTTTCTTCAAAGAACTGTTTTGTGATTTTATAGTTAACCATATCATCATTTGTAGTATTCATCATCAACATTTTATCAAATCGCATCTTTTCAATTCTTTCTACTGGTGAAATTCTTTTGATGTATGCTTCTTTTTTATAGATAAATGGTTGAAATTCCTTTAAATCACCACAAAAAGTATCTAAAGACATTTGTAAAAAATCAGGTGCACTAATCACTGGTACAACATGAGAAAGATGCTTCGATATTGTTGTTAAATAAAAGGCAATCATACCTCCCATACTAATCCCCACAATATCGTACTTTTCAAACTGATTTAGATAATATTTTTTGAACAACCGATCAATATCTCTTGCTGTTTTTTTTACAACGGTAAAGATATCAAAATACTGTTTATAAATAGGTTCACTAATGAATGGTTCCTTCATTCTTTTGCCGTGCTTATAAGCGTCAATTGATACCACTAAAAAACCTTCTCTCGCCAATTTTATCGCTATATAATCTGTTCCTCTTTCTTTATTGGACGCAAAACCATGTTGAACAAACACCAATCCTTTTACTTCACAATTCAAATCAACGTACTCATTTAATGGAATACCATCAATGAGTTTTTCTTCAATCATAATCTTATGCATAAATCAGTACCTTCCTTAACATATTCAAGGCATAAATTGCTGCACGTGACTGGACCATTGTTCTATTTCCATTAAATACTTGTCGCTCAACATATACTTTTCCATCATAGCATAGTCCAAAATATACAAGCCCTACAGGTTTTTCCTTTGTACCACCACTAGGTCCTGCTATCCCACTAATCGCGATGGTGTATGTAGCGTTTGTTTGCTTAGCAAGATTTTTTGCCATCTCTATGACACAAGCCTCACTAACAGCACCTTCTGTTTTCAATGTGTGTTCACTTACATTAAGATACTTCATTTTTGCTTCATTACTGTAAGTTATTAACCCTTCTTTAAATACACTAGACGCACCCGGAACACTTGTAATATTGCTAGCAAGAAGGCCTCCAGTGCAACTCTCAGCAGTTGAAACTGTCGCTTCACTTTCCCTCAGTAAAGAAACAACAACTTCTTCTAATGTATCGTTAATACTCCCATATACATATTCTTTAAAATGATCATAAAACGCATCTTTTGCACTCTTTAAATCATCAAAATTTGTACTAGTAAATATATATTTAATCTCACCTAAACTAGCATATGGTGCAATCCTAACATTTGGATGTTGTTCATAAAATCCTTCGAGTTTTTCTTCCATTGCACTCTCACCAGTTCCAACCAACTTAAATCCTTCTGAATAAATATTTAACCCTACTTTATCTTTCAAATATTCTATCACTTTTTCAAGCATTGGTCGCATTTCTCTAGGAGGTCCAGGTAGTAAGATAATATGTTGTTCATTTACATCAATGCAAACACCAGGAGCAGTTCCTAAATGGTTTTCCAATATTCTACTCCCAATTGGAAACATTGCTTGTTTAAGATTGGCATTGGTCATGCGCTGATTTCGACGATCAAAATACTCTCTAATATTCGTCAATACATTTTCATCTATATACGTTTCTAATTGATAATATTGATAGACCGCTTCTCTTGTCAAATCATCTACAGTTGGTCCTAATCCACCTGTAAAAATCACCAATTCTTCATCAATTATATCCAATATTTTATGGTATTCTTCAATATCATCATCAATGACAAACGATTTTTTTATCTCTAAACCAATTGCACTAAGCAAGATTGCAATATCACGCAAATTGGTGTTCACAGTTTTACCACTCAGTACTTCTTTCCCAACAGTCACAACAACAGTATCCATCATATCCTCCTTATTCTTCAACCTCAAGAATCTTAACTCGTCCACCAACCCATACTTGTAAGATGTCATCATCTTCATTAACAGTTAGTTTCACAAACAACTCAGAAGGTTGTTTCATATTCAATCCTTGTTCCATATGATATTCTTTCTTCTTCTCGTGATACTTATATAGATAACAAGCAAGTGCCCCATTACTCGTTCCAGTCGCACTTTCTTCTTGAATGCCCACAACAGGTGCAAAATTGCGTGAAACTGCATCAATTTTTTCATCGTCTAAATGAAATGCATGGATCCCGATTGCGCCAAGCTCAAGACAAAAATCAATCATTTTATCAAATTTTGGTTCAAGTTCATCTAACGCTTCACTTGATGCCATTGGTAAAAAAATTTCTTTTAGCCCTGTTGATACAACTTCAATTGGATATAAATGATGAAGTTGTAAATCATTATGAAAAAGAGTTTGAACATCTTTTTGCATTAACTTCTGATAATATTTAGGCGCAAGCTGCTCCATAAAAACTTCATCTTTTTTTACATCAAGTTTTAACAATCCAGCTTTCGTTTTTTGTGTATAAATTCCCGGTGAAATAATCCCTTCATCACGCATAACATTGAAAGTTCCTATCGTCGCATGACCGCATAAATCAACCTCTTTTATGGGGGTAAAAAAACGCACCTCAAAATCAGCTTCATTCGAATGCATAACAAATGCCGTTTCTGAATATCCTAATCTCGCCGCAATCGATTGTTTCTCTTGATCACTTAGTGCATCCGCAAATAAAACTACTCCTGCTTTGTTCCCACCGTTTTTTTGTTTATTAAACGCTGCAACATGAAATATTTTCATCTTATACCCTCCTTTATCACTATCATTTTACCATACTAAAAGAAAAAAACACAATTCATATGAATTGTGTTATACGTTAAATCTAAAATGCATAATATCGCCATCTTTAACGATATATTCTTTTCCCTCTAAGCGCATTTTCCCTTGTTCTTTTGCGCCTTGTTCTCCATTACATTTTACAAAATCGTCAAACGCTATCGTTTCAGCACGAATAAACCCTTTTTCAAAATCCGTATGAATAACCCCAGCACAAGCTGGTGCTTTCATGCCTTTTTTAAAAGTCCAAGCACGAACTTCTTGTGGTCCTGCAGTGAAAAAGGTCTCTAACCCTAGTAAGCGGTAACTGATATGGATCAATTGATCTAACCCTGATTCTTCTACACCTAAATCAGCCAAAAACATCGCTTTTTCTTCATCATCAAGTTCTGATAACTCAGCTTCAATCTTTGCGGAAATCACGACAATTTCACTACCATCTTTCTCAGCTTGTTCTTTGATTTCTTTGACATACTCATTACCGCTATAATCAGCAATTTCATCTTCAATGATATTCGCAACATAAAGCATTGGCTTCTGTGTCAAAAAATTAAAGTGTTTAATCAATTTACGTTCATTCTCATTAAAAGGGATTGTTCTAATCGGTACGTTGTTCATCAATACCTCATATATTTGTTTTAATAAACTATATTCAACAACCGCATCTTTATCAACTTTTAATTGGGCCTTTTTTTCAATCTTTGGAAGTCTTTTTTCGACTACTTCTAAATCGGCAAAAATCAACTCCAAATTAATTGTTTCAATATCTCGCAATGGTGATACTTTACCATCAACATGAGTAACATTTTCATCATCAAACGCTCGAACAACTTGGACAATCGCATCTACCTCACGAATATGACTCAAAAATTGATTTCCAAGTCCTTCTCCTTTTGAAGCACCTCGAACAATTCCTGCAATATCAGTAAACTCAAAAATTGTCGGAATCGTTTTTTTAGGTTGCACCATATTTGTTAATACATTTAAACGTTCATCTGGTACTTCTACGACACCTACATTTGGGTCGATTGTCGCAAACGGATAGTTTGCTGCAAGTGCACCAGATTTTGTAATCGCATTGAATAATGTTGATTTTCCTACATTTGGAAGGCCTACTATTCCAGCAGTTAATCCCATATGATCAGCTCCTTTAAAAACCTTAACTATTGTACTCTATTTAAATCTATAATTCAAGAAAAAAGGATACTTTCAAAACAAAAGTATCCTATAATTTTACCGATCATCAGGATGAACATCAAGTGTTGCTGGATCAGACTCATAAATTGTTCCATTACGGTAGTAACGTAAAACAATTTCATCACCTACAGAAGAATTCAAAATAGCTTCTCGCAAATCATTAAAATTGAATACTTCCAAAAATTCCTCCATCATTTGTGTTTTATATCCAATGATGACATCACCATTCTCAAGTCCTGCTTCCTCAGCTGCACCTAGTGGTTGCACATCAACGCACACACCATAATCTAATCCGCAAACATTGACAGTTGCATAGGTTGATATCCCTAGATATGGACGAGTAACAACTCCATCATCTTCTAAATCTTCTACAACTCGTCTAACGGTATTTGAAGGAATCGCAAAGTTGATTCCAGAAACGTAATCTTGCACAAGTTTCATATTGTTAATTCCCACCAACTCACCATTGATATTGACGAGCGCTCCTCCACTATTTCCAGGACTAATAGCTGCATCATGTTGTAAAAGCGTTGCGTCGAAATCTCCATCATTCACAAATCTTGCTAACCCACTTACAACACCCATTGTAACAGTCCCATAGTAATCATATCCTAAAGGATTCCCTATCGCATAAACAAATTCTCCCAGCTGTAAATCATAAGAATCTGACAATGGAATCACAGAAAATAATTCACTACTGCTAAACTTTAAGACCGCCAAATCAGTCACGGGATCTGCACCCAACAATTCAATATTGCTGTTTGAAATTTCAAAAAGTAACCCATTTTTCTCATAAATGATATTAATTGAAGTAGCACCATCCACAACATGCTCATTGGTGACCATGTAATAATCATTTCCTTCTTTTTTATAAATCACACCAGATCCAGATCCTCCGCCTTCAGCAGTCAATACAGACACACCTAAAACACCATTTCTAACATCTGCCAACATATTGATTACAGTACTTTGAAAAGAATCTAAATCATAAGTAGTATCATATCTTGCTTCTGGTAATAGACTCTCAATTAACAATTGTAACTCTTCTTGTGTATATGAATCCTTATCAACTGATTCTTCATTAATCACATCAATGATAAAATCACGCAATTCATCTTCTGTCATACTATTGTCACTGGTATCAATTAAGTCAGTGCAAGCACTTAATGTGAACACCAAGAACACACCAACTAAAACAATCATTATTCTTTTCATTGATCTCACTCCTTTATTCTGAACAACGTAAGAGCATTCCTCGTTGTTGTCGTTGCCAATTCTTCAAGCGACATTTCCTTTAACTTAGCAATTTCTTCTGCAACAAGTCTAACTTTCGCAGGCTCATTGCGTTTACCTCTAAATGGGTGGGGGGATAAAAAGGGGCTGTCAGTTTCTATTAATAACTTCGAAACATCTACTTTTTGTGCAACCTCTTTAGGGGTTTTTGCGTTCTTAAAAGTCACCGGACCACCCAAAGAAATATGTAGTCCCAACTCGATAAATCTCTCAGCCATTTCAGGACTGCTTGGAAAGGCATGCATAATACCGCTCAATTGTTGATATGGTTTTAATGTTTCATACATTTTTTCAGTCACATCACGCATATGAATCACCAATGGTTTATCATATTTTTTTGACAACGCTATTTGATGATTAAATACTTCTATTTGTTGATCTAATGTATCTTTATGCCAATGCAAATCCAATCCACATTCACCAACTGCAACTACTTGAGAATGCTTTAATTGCTGTTCTAAAAGAACAAAATCCTCATCGTTAACCTCATGTGCTATTGTTGGATGAAATCCAACGCTAGCGTAAATATTGGGGTATTTAGAGGCAATTTCTATTGCTCTCCTATTGGTTTCTTGATCAAAGCCAATCACCATCATATAAGAAACCCCTGCATCACTTGCACGAGATAATACTTCATCCAAATCTTCCTCAAACTCTTTTGCATTTAAATGTGTATGTGTATCAAACAACATTATATCACCCTATTCTATACTAACACTATTATAAGCGATTTTGTTTGAATACTTGTGAAATTCGCGTGATAAATTAAAAATAAATAAAAAAAAAGAGACCGAAGTCTCTTTTTAAATAAATGTGTTTTAGAAATTATTTGCTAATTTCAGCAACAACACCAGCACCAACAGTACGTCCACCTTCACGGATAGAGAATTTAGTACCTTGTTCTAATGCGATTGGGTGAATCAATTCAACAGTCATTTCTACGTCATCACCAGGCATAACCATTTCTACTCCAGCAGGCAACTCAATAACACCAGTTACATCTGTTGTACGGAAATAGAATTGAGGACGATAGTTACTGAAGAATGGAGTATGACGTCCACCTTCTTCTTTTGACAATACATAAACTTGCCCTTTGAAGTTGGTATGTGGAGTAACTGATTTTGGTTTTGCCAAAACTTGTCCACGTTGGATATCGTCACGAGAAACACCACGTAATAAAGCTCCGATGTTGTCTCCAGCTTCTGCACGATCTAATAATTTACGGAACATTTCAACACCTGTAACAATTGTAGAAACAGTATCTTTGATACCAACGATTTCTACAGCGTCTCCAACTTTAACAGTACCACGGTCTACACGACCAGTCGCAACTGTTCCACGTCCAGTAATACTGAACACGTCTTCAACAGGCATTAAGAATGGTTTTTCAGTTTCACGAACTGGATCGTCGAAATATGTATCAACAGCTTCCATTAATTCGATAATTTTATCTTCGTGACCTTCGTCACCTTCTAATGCTTTTAATGCAGATCCCATGATCACTGGAATGTCATCTCCTGGGAATTCATATGCATCTAATAATTCACGAACTTCCATTTCTACTAATTCTAGTAATTCTTCATCATCAACCATATCTGTTTTATTCATAAATACGATCAATTTAGGTACACCAACTTGACGAGAAAGCAAAATGTGCTCTCTAGTTTGTGGCATAGGTCCATCTGCAGCACTTACTACTAAGATTGCACCGTCCATTTGAGCAGCACCAGTAATCATGTTTTTAACGTAGTCAGCATGTCCTGGACAGTCAACATGTGCATAGTGACGTTTGTCAGTAGAATATTCGATATGAGAAGTATTAATCGTAATACCTCTTTCTCTTTCTTCTGGAGCGTTGTCAATAGAAGCAAAGTCAGATGCTACTGTATCTCCAATTCCTCTTTTTGCTAATGTAGTTGCGATTGCAGCTGATAATGTAGTTTTACCATGGTCTACATGTCCGATAGTACCAATGTTCATATGTGGTTTCGAGCGGACGAATTTTTCTTTAGCCATTTGTAATTTCCTCCTTATATTTTTTAATGTTTTTAACTACTTTTTCCATTCATATTTTACATTATTATAGGCAATAATGCAAGTTATTAGTCAATTATCCGTTACGTCTTTTGATGACTTCTTCAGCAATTGACTTAGGTGCAGCCTCATAATGTGAGAACTGCATTGTCGATGTTCCGCGTCCTTGAGTGTTCGAACGTAAACTTGTTGCATACCCGAACATTTCAGCTAGTGGAACTTTCGATTTGATTTGTTGTGCATTGGCACGTTGGCTTTGACCTTCGATGCGTCCACGACGACTCGTAAGATCTCCAATAACGTTTCCTAAGTAATCATCAGGTGTAATAACATCTACTGTCATGATTGGTTCAAGTAAGATTGCTTTACATGCTGTAGCCGCTTTTTTCAGCGCCATTGAAGCTGCAATTTTAAATGCCATTTCATTCGAGTCGACATCATGGTAAGAACCGTCATATAATGTAGCTTTTAAATCAATCAATGGATATCCAGCAACAATACCATTATCCAAAGATTCTTGTAATCCTTTATCTACTACAGGGATGTATTCTCTTGGAACAACCCCTCCAACGATTTTGTCAACAAATTCGTACCCTTTACCTGGGTTTGGTTCAAATTTGATCCAAACATGTCCATATTGCCCACGTCCACCAGATTGGCGTACAAATTTTCCTTCGATTTGTGCTTCTGTTGTAATTGTTTCACGATAACTAACTTGTGGAGCCCCAACATTTGCCTCAACTTTAAATTCACGTCTCATACGATCAACAATGATATCTAGATGTAACTCACCCATACCACTAATAATAGTTTGTCCCGTTTCATCATCCGTATACGTTCTAAATGTCGGATCTTCTTCAGCTAATTTTTGTAAAGCAATTCCCATTTTGTCTTGGTCTGCTTTTGAGTTTGGCTCAATTGCAACACTAATAACTGGTTCAGGGAAAACCATTTTTTCTAAGATGATATGATCTTTATCTTCACAAAGGGTATCACCTGTAGACGTATTTTTCAGTCCTACTGCCGCAGCAATATCTCCTGAATACACTTGGTCAATCTCTTCACGGTGATTGGCATGCATTCTTAAAATACGACCAACACGTTCTTTATTATCTTTTGTAGCATTACGTACATAAGAACCTTTTTTTAATTGACCAGAATAAACTCTAAAGAATGTCAATTTACCAACGAATGGATCCGTTGCTACTTTAAATGCTAAGGCAGCAAAACGTCCGTTATCATCTGCTGGTAATAAGATATCTTCACCAAGTTTGTTTAATCCTTTAACCGCGACCACATCAAGTGGGCTAGGTAAATAACTAATGACTGCATCAAGCATCAATTTGACACCTTTATTCTTAAATGCTGATCCACATAAGACAGGGAAGAATTTTACACTAAGTGTAGATTCACGAACAACGTCTTTTAAAAATTCGTTGCTGATTTCTTCTCCTTCTAAGTACATCATCATCAGTTCTTCATTTAAATCTGCCAAAGTTTCAATCAATTCCGCTCTTTTTTCTTCTACAGTTTCTTGTAAGTATTCAGGAATCTCAATTTCTTCAGCTACTTCATCATGTTCACCATTAAAGTGATATGCTTTTAATTCAACCAAATCGATGATTCCATCAAATTGATCTTCAGCTCCAATTGGCCATTGAATAGCAGCGGCGTTCGCACCCAAACGTTCACGAACCGTCCCTACACTAAATTCAAAATCTGCACCAATTTTATCCATTTTATTGACAAAAACAATACGCGGAACTTTATAATCATTCGCTTGTCTCCATACTGTTTCTGTTTGTGGCTCAACACCAGCTTGTGCATCTAACAATGCCACACTACCGTCTAATACACGGAGTGATCTTGATACTTCTACCGTAAAGTCTACGTGTCCAGGAGTATCGATGATGTTGATGCGATGGTCTTTCCAAAACGCAGTTGTTGCCGCAGAAGTAATAGTAATTCCGCGCTCTTGCTCTTGTTCCATCCAGTCCATTTGTGAAGCACCATCATGTGTTTCACCAATTTTATGAATCCGACCAGTATGATACAAGACACGTTCTGTCGCTGTTGTTTTACCAGCATCGATATGTGCCATGATACCGATATTTCTAGTTTTATCTAAACTATATTCACGTGGCATCTTGATAACTCCTTTCTACCAACGATAGTGTGCGAATGCTTTATTAGCTTCAGCCATACGGTGGATATCTTCTTTCTTCTTAACAGAAGCTCCATTACCTTGGCTCGCATCAATAATCTCCTTCGCGAGTCTATCGATCATTGTTTTTTCGTTTCTTAATCTTGCATATAATGTTAACCATCTCAAACCTAGTGTAAAACGTCTTTCTTCACGTACTTCTACTGGTACTTGATAGTTTTGTCCACCAATTCTTCTTGAACGCACTTCAAATGTAGGCATAATATTGTTTAAAGCTTCTTCGAAGACTTCGATAGGTGGTTGATTTGTAATTTCTTCTACTCTTTTGAACGCACCATATAAGATTTTTTGTGCAGTTCCTTTTTTACCATCTAACATAATGTTGTTGATCAACTTTGTAACCAACTTTGAGTTATACATTGGATCTGGTAATACATCTCTTTTTGCTATGTGACCTTTACGAGGCATAACTTTTCCTCCTTTCAAACTTTAAATTAAATTATGCTTTTTTTGTTCCGTATTTAGAACGTCCTTGTTTACGATTTTCTACTCCAGTAGTATCTAATGTACCACGTACGATGTGATAACGAACTCCCGCTAAGTCTTTTACACGACCACCACGGATTAAGACAACACTGTGTTCTTGCAATTTATGTCCTTCACCAGGAATATATGCAGTTACTTCAATACTGTTAGTCAGTCTTACACGAGCATACTTACGTAATGCTGAGTTTGGCTTTCTTGGTGTCATTGTTGCAACACGTGTACATACACCACGTTTTTGAGGACTGTTTAATGTACTGTACTCTTTCTTAAGAGAGTTAAAGTTCACATTCAACGCTGGTGATTTTGATTTTTTTGTTTTTGATTTACGACCTTTACGTACTAGTTGATTAATTGTAGGCATCCACTGTTTCCTCCTCTCACTTTTGTATTCCACACATCCAAGTGTGTCAGTTTTTCTCATAAAAACAAGGGCTAAACTAATAAACCCAGTATTTTTTCTTTATAAGCAGTATTATTATATACCACACATCCAGCTGTGTCAATAACTTTAATAACTTTTTTTTAAACAATATAATATCTTCATATTTCCTTTATATTACATTGTAAGAGTGCCAACAAAATCTGTTGACACTCTATTAATAATGTAAGAATTCTTAGTTATTATGAACCTCATATAACGCTTCTAACTCTTCTTCATCAACCGCATTTGGATCAGGTTTTTCGTAATCAAAGAATTTATCTCTTAAAATACCTGTACCAGCTGGAATCAATCCACCGATGATGACATTTTCTTTCAATCCAACAAGATCATCTACTTTACCACGAATCGCAGCATCAGTTAATACTCTTGTAGTTTCTTGGAAAGAAGCCGCACTTAAGAATGATTCACTACGTAAACTTGCTCTAGTGATACCAAGTAATACTGGACGTCCTACCGCAGGTTTTTTACGTGCTTTTAATGCGTCTGCATTTGCTTGTTTAAACTCATTGATTGAAACTTGTGCACCAGGCAATAACAACGTATCTCCTTCAACAACAATATTGATTTTCAACATCATTTGATGAATGATGACTTCAATATGCTTGTCACTGATCTCGATTCCTTGAGCACGGTATACTTTTTGTACCTCTGCCAAGATATATTGTTGTACTGTTTCAGCGTCTGTTGCTTTAAGTAATTGTTTTGGATCAATTGAACCATCAGTTAATCGATCTCCTGCAAATACTTCATCATCTTCTTCAATCAGTACACTTACTCCTGAGTTTGTTTCATATGTATGTTTTTCTAATTCATTTTCAATGGTGATTTTGTAACGCTCTTCAATCGATTCAATCGATGAAACACGTCCATCAATTTCACTTATAATTGCTTTACCTTTTGGTGTTCTTGCTTCAAACAACTCTTGAATACGAGGTAACCCTTGCGTGATATCCGCACCAGCAACTCCACCTGTATGGAAAGTACGCATGGTTAACTGTGTCCCAGGTTCACCAATTGATTGCGCAGCGATGATTCCAACACTTTCTCCTACTTCAACTTGTTCTCCAGTAGATAAGTTTTGTCCATAACATTTTTTACAAACACCCACTTTGGCATTACAAGTTAACACACTACGAATAATTAAGTGCTCAATTCCTGCATCAACAATCGCTTTTGCTAGTAAATCATCGATGTATTGATTTTTCGAAACAATGACTTCTCCTGTTCCAGGGTGGAAAGCAGTTTCTGCACTATAACGACCAATCAAACGGTCGATAAATGGTACAATTTCTTTTCCATCATTGTGAACAATTTCTTTAATCGTGGTTCCCTTATCGGTTCCACAATCTTCTTCAGTAATGACTAAATCCTGAGATACATCTACAAGACGTCTTGTTAGATATCCAGAGTCTGCTGTTTTTAACGCTGTATCGGTCGAACCTTTACGCGCACCATGAGTCGAGATAAAGAACTCACTCATTGTTAATCCTTCAATAAATGAAGATTTAACCGGTAATTCAATGGTTGATTTGATTCCCGCTTTAATATTGTATGCAGTATTCAATCCCTCACGTTTTGTATTCGCCATTGAACCACGAATACCAGCCAACTGTGTAAAGTTTGATGCATTACCACGAGCTCCAGAATCACTCATCATAAAGATGTGGTTATCTTTCGTTAATTCACTCATCAATCCTTTTTGAATACGGTCTTTAACATCCGCCCATTCTTTGATGACAAGTTTATAACGTTCGTAATCTGTTAATAATCCCATTTCAAACTGTTGACGTAATTGTTCAACAATTGTTTCTGTAGCTTCTACTTCTTCTTTTTTCTTCGAATACATTGAAACATCACTAACAGAAACTGTAATACCAGCTTGTGTAGAATATTTAAATCCTAAGTTTTTCAGTTTATCCAACATTTTTGAAGTTTCATTGATTTTAAATTGAATGAACACTTCACTAATAATTTGTGATAAAAATCCTTTTTTAAACGGAGCAACAAGTTCTTGATTTTTGATATGCTCTTTAATATTTGTTCCCTTAGGTACAAAATATCGATCAGGTGTCAAATATCTCTCTTCACCAGTTTCATCATCAAATTGCTTTTGTAAGTTGATCAAAGTTGGTTCGTTTAAATATGAGAATGTACGAGGTAAAATCTCATTAAATAACAACTTACCATAAGTAGTAATTAAGTATCCACCTTTTTGATGTTCTCTTAATGGTGCATTCCCAAGTGCACTTGCAATAAGTGCAATACGTGTATGTAGTGTAATTTGTTTATTTTCATAAGCAAGTGTAGCTTCATCAAAATCTCCAAAGACACGTCCTTCACCTTTTTCGCCTTCTTTTTCAAGCGTTAAATAATAGTTACCTAAAACCATGTCTTGAGAAGGTGTAACGATTGGTTTTCCATCTTTTGGATTTAATATGTTGTTTGACGCAAGCATTAAAACACGTGCCTCAGCTTGTGCTTCTTCGCTTAACGGAACATGGACTGCCATTTGATCCCCGTCAAAGTCAGCATTAAATGCGGTTGTGACAAGTGGATGAAGACGAATTGCTTTCCCTTCAACCAGCACTGGTTCAAATGCTTGAATACCAAGTCTATGTAACGTAGGTGCACGGTTTAACATAACTGGGTGCTCACGAATAACTTCTTCTAATACTTCCCAAATACGTTCATCTTGCCCTAGTTCAATCATTCTTTTTGCACTACGGATATTTGATGTAAATTCACGTTGAATTAACTCGCGAATAACAAATGGTTTAAAGAGTGTAATTGCCATTTCTTTTGGTAACCCACATTGATACATTTCAAGGGTTGGACCAACAACAATAACACTACGTCCTGAATAATCAACACGTTTTCCAAGTAAGTTTTGACGAAAACGACCTTGTTTACCACGTAGTAAATCACTCAATGATTTTAATGGTCTATTTTTTTCAACTACCACTTTACGTCCACGTTTTGAATTATCAATTAAAGCATCCACTGCTTCTTGTAACATACGTTTTTCATTTTTTGTAATCAAGTGTGGAGCCTGTTGTTCAAATTGACGCTTTAAACGATTATTTCTATTTAATATACGACGATACAAATCATTTAAGTCTGTTGTGGCAAAACGTCCACCATCAAGTTGAACCATCGGACGAAGTTCAGGTGGAATCACCGGAAGAACATCCATCACCATCCACTCAGGTTTATTATCTGAGTGTACAAATGCTTCAACAACTTCTAAACGCTTAATGATTTTTTCTCTTTTTTGTTTTGATGCATTTGGTAAATCAGTACGGAGTTGTAATGACTCAGCTTGCAAGTCTATACGTTTCAATAAAACTTTTACTGCTTCCGCACCTGTGAGTGCTTTAAATTTACCCATATATTCCATATATTTTTGTGAATATTCTGCTTCACTTAATATTTGCTTAAATTGTAAATCTGTGTCTCCTGGATCAATCACGATATATGACGCCAAGTAGACAACTTCTTCTAAATCTTTGGATTTAATATCTAATAATGTCGCTAATCTTGATGGGGAATTGCGCAAATACCAAGTATGTACAACTGGCGCAGCCAATTCAATGTGTCCCATTCGTTCACGACGAACTTTACTCTCCGTAATATCTACTCCACATATAGGACATTTTTTCCCATTGTGAGAACTACGTTTTGATTTGTTATTACAAGCACACTGATAATCTTTGGTTGGTCCGAAGATTACTTCACAGAAGAGACCATCTTTCTCTGGTTTCAAAGTACGGTAGTTGATTGTCTCGTGCTTCTTCACTTCTCCAAATGACCATCCTCTGATTTCCTCAGGAGATGCTAAACGAATTTTATAATGTGAGAATTTTTGACTCATTATTAATCACCCTACTTTCTAAGATTGAAACCCATATTTTGAAATATAATCTTCTGAATCTTCATCAACCAAACTTTTGTTTGCTTCATTTTGTCCAGTTTCTTTACTAATCAACTCAACATAGATACCAATTGATTGAAGTTCCCTTGTAAGTACTCGGAATGATTCAGGTAAACTTGGGCTAGGAATACTTTTCCCATCAACGATTGCTCTAAAGACTTTGTTACGTCCGATGATGTCATCTGATTTCACTGTCAACATTTCTTGAAGTGCGTAAGCAGCTCCATATGCTTCTAGTGCCCAAACTTCCATCTCTCCGAAACGTTGTCCACCATTTTGCGCTTTACCACCCATTGGTTGCTGAGTGACTAACGTATATGGTCCAACACTACGAGCATGTAATTTGTCATCAACCATATGGTCTAATTTCACCATATACATAACTCCAACACTTACACGGTTATCATATGCATCACCAGTTTGACCATTGTAAAGTAATTGCTTACCATCTTCTGCCATTCCAGCTTCTGCCATAATCTCTTTTAACTCATATGTCTCTACACCATCAAATACTGGTGTAGCGATGTGTGTTCCTAAACGTTTTGCAGCCATTCCTAAGTGCAACTCAAGAACCTGCCCAATATTCATACGTGATGGTACTCCAAGTGGATTTAACATAATATCAACTGGTGTTCCATCTTCCATATAAGGCATATCTTCAATCGGTAATATTTTAGAGATAACCCCTTTATTACCATGACGACCTGCCATTTTATCGCCTTCATTAATTTTACGTTTTTGAATAATATATATTTGTACAATTTCATTAACACCAGGTTTTAATTCATCTCCGTTGCTACGTTTGAAATGACGTACTGAATGTACAATTCCACCACCACCGTGTGGAACTCTTAAGGATGTATCACGAACTTCACGTGATTTTTCACCGAAAATAGCCAACAATAACTTATCTTCAGGTGTTGGATCCGTGACACCTTTTGGTGTAACTTTCCCAACTAAAATATCACCCTCAACTACTTCAGCACCTGGAATAATGATTCCACTTTCATCAAGTAATCTACGACCTTCATCTCCAACATTTGGAATCTCAGTCGTAATTTCTTCTTTTCCTAATTTTGTGTCACGTGCTTCTGTTTCATATTTCTCGATATGAATTGAAGTATATACATCTTCTTTAACAAGTCGTTCACTCATAATAACAGCATCTTCATAGTTGTAACCATTCCAAGTCATAAACGCAACTGTAACATTACGTCCAATAGCTAACTCACCTTCATCCATTGAAGGACCATCAGTAATTGTTTGACTCTCATCGATTACATCACCAATTTTAATAATTGGTTTTTGGCTAAAACAAGTCCCTTGATTCGATCGCTGGAACTTCGGTAATTTATACTCATCTGTTGTTCCGTCTTCTGCTCTAATCACAATTCTACGAGCATCCACATACTCAACAACACCAGCACGTTTAGATACAATACAAGATCCTGAATCATGTGCTGCTTTATATTCAATACCTGTACCAACATATGGTGCTTCAGGAATCAACAATGGAATTGCTTGGCGTTGCATATTTGCACCCATTAAAGCACGGTTCGCATCGTCATGTTCCAAAAATGGAATACATGAAGTTGAAATCGAAACAATCTGTTTTGGAGAAACGTCCATTAATTCAACGTCTGCACGATCAAACATTTTTGTTTCACCTTGATATCTCGCAACTACTTGATCATATTCAATCTCATGTTTATCATTGACAACAATATTTCCTTGCCCAATCACATATTTTTCTTCTTCATCCGCAGATAAATAAACAATTTCCTTTGTCACCTGAGAAATATCATCATCTTGTCTTACTTGCAAGTAAGGTGTTTCCATAAATCCATATTTATTTACACGAACATAGGAAGCCAAACTATTAATCAATCCAATATTTTGCCCCTCAGGCGTTTCAATTGGACAAATACGTCCATAGTGAGAGTGGTGAACGTCACGCACTTCAAATCCAGCACGATCACGTGTTAACCCTCCAGGCCCAAGCGCAGAAATACGACGTTTATGCGTCAATTCATCAAGTGGGTTTGTTTGCGCCATAAATTGTGACAACTGAGAACTACCAAAGAATTCTTTTAAAGAAGAAGTCAAAGGACGAATGTTGATTAAATTTTGTGGGGTAATTTCTTCTGGTTCTTTTGTTGACATGCGGTCTTTAACATTTTTTTCCATTTTGGTTAAACCAATTCTAAATTGATTTTTCAGTAACTCACCAATCAATCGTAAACGACGGTTTCCTAAATGATCAATATCATCTAATGATCCAACACGGTTAAACAAATTCAAGTAATAAGAAATACTCGCAATGATATCCGAAGGAACAATATGTACTTTATCTTCATAAGAATAGTTCCCAATAATTTTTACTTTGATTTCTTCATCTAATTCGTTCTTAGTCAGAACTTCTAATACTTCAATCTCAGCCAATTCAAAGTAAATATGTTCATTTTCCAACACACCTGCGTATGCTTCTTTCATTTCTTTTACATGTTGTTTACCCATTTGTTCAACAAGCATTTTTTCAGTTAATCCATTTGCTTGTAAGTATCCATTAAAATATTCTTCCGCAGTTAAAAATTCTTGGTTTTTAATTTGTGTAAGCAATTCTTCATCACTGACATAATCGAACAAATTAATACCATGAACTTCAGCTTCTTTAAATATATCTAATTGTGTTGTGAACTCATACTCTAAATCATGCGCACCAACACCTGGAACTTTGTATGTAAATAAATGGCGATAATCTTTTAAACGATTTAATAGTTTATTATTAATCGTTTTATTTTTCTCAACGATTATTTCTCCTGTTTCAGGGTCAATTAAATCGTCAGCTAATTTTTTATCATAAACTCTATTCAACACATCTAACTTTTTATTAATTTTATAGCGCCCAACTTCTGCAAGATCATATCGTTTCGCATCAAATAAGCGACTCATAATAAATGATTTCGCACCATCTGTTGTCGCAGTTTCACCTTGGCGAAGTTTTGAATATACTTCTTTTATCGCTTCAACTGAATCCTCAGTCATATCTTTACCCATTGTTAAATCTAACAATTCGGATGCACCATAAGTTTCAATAATTTGTTGGTTAGACGAAAAACCTAACGCTCTTAATAATGTTGTTAGGGGAATTTTTTTACTTCGATCAAGTTTGACAAAAAGAACATCTTTAGAACCCATTTCATATTCTAACCATGCACCACGTGTTGGGATAATTTGTCCCAAATATTTACTTTTCAATGTTTTCTTATCGATATTCTCACTAAAGAAAACACCAGCACTACGTACAATTTGTGAAACAATAACACGCTCACTACCATTGATCACAAAAGAACCGGTAGGTGTCATCATTGGGAAATCACCCATAAAGATTTTTTGTTGTTTGATTTCACCAGTGTTTTTATTCACCAATTTAACATTTACACGTAATGGTTTGGAATAAGTCATATCTTTTTGCTTAGACGCATCAATATCATATTTCGGTTGTCCAAACTCGTATCCTTCGAAGTATAGTTCAATATCTTCCGTAAAGTTTTGGATAGGGGAAATATCTCTAAATAACTCTTCTAACCCCTTTTGCGTAAACCACTCAAACGAATCTGTTTGAACTCTAATTAAATTTGGTAAATCTACATTAGATTTCACTTTTGAATAGTTACGTCTTTCTCTTTTCTTACCGTATTTTACGATTTTGTAACTCACAAACTTCACCCCATTTTTTTTGTTCAACAATGCCTAGAACGCAAAAAAAGCGCGCGTTTTGGCAATTTAATATAATAACACAATTCTGTCAAATAGTCAATTAATTCTTACATTGAAACACATAAAAGCCTTTTCTTTTACCCATTATCTCTACTTCTTGAAATACTGTTTTTAAATGATTTTCCGCTGATAAAGCTCCATGTTTTTTGTTGATGACGATGACAAATTCACCTTTAGGAGTCAAATACTCTTTTGACTTAGAAAACAATTGATAAAGAGCTTCTTTACCAATACGAATTGGTGGATTCGAAATGATCAAGTCATATGTTTGTTCAATTCGTTCAAATCCATCACTATAAAACACCGTATTCTCAGTACGATATCGTTTATTGTTTTCTTCTGCCAAATACAAGGCACGATCATTTACATCAACCATATCAAATTGAATGTTATACAATTTATGCATAACAATCCCAATCACACCATAACCACAACCCAAATCTAGGCCAGTTTTAATGTGTTTACTCGGTCTATATAAATCAAGCAAAACAGCTGTACCACGATCCAATGATGTCTTAGAAAATACACCATCGTCACTTATCATAATAAAGTCTTCTTCATGAACACGAAAAGCAATCTCTAACGGATTGCTTTTTATCGTGTCATGTTTTTTTGTAAAGTAATGTGACATTTCACCAGCCTCCAATTGTGTTCCTTGGCTAATTGGCAAGAAGAACTTAAGATAAACTTAAGTTCTTAGCTACTTGGTGAAACTATTTAACAGAAACCGAAGCTCCTGCTTCTTCTAATTTTTCTTTGATTTCTTCTGCATCTTCAGGGCTAATTTGTTCTTTAACTGGAGCTGGAGCACTATCAACTAATCCTTTAGCTTCTTTTAATCCTAATCCAGTGATTTCACGAACAACTTTGATAACTGCGATTTTTTTCTGTCCAGCAGATTCTAAAATTACAGATACTTCACTTGGTGCTGCATCTTCAGCTGCTGCTCCTGGAGCCGCTACTGCTACTGCGCTTGGATCTACACCAAATTCTTCTTTCATCATATCAACTAATTCTTTTAATTCTAATAATGTTTTTTCACCTAATGCTGCAATAATATCTTTATTTTCTAATTTTGCCATTGTATTTTCCTCCTTATTCTTGTGCACTTTCTTCTAAATTTTGTGAGTGCAAATCAACTGCGATTGCAAACTCTTTGATTGGTTGTAATAATCCACCAGCAATCATTGTTAGTAATGTTTCTCTGTTTGGGATTGTTGCAACTGTTTGAATTTTTTCGTTGTTCATGAATTCTCCATCAACAACTCCAACTTTTAATTCTAATGCTTTATTACTTTTTGCAAAATCATAAATGACTTTTGCTGCCGATACACTATCTTCATAACTAAATGCGATTGCGTTTGGTCCAGTTAATTCACTAGCCAAATCACCGTATCCTGCAATTTCAGCAGCTCTTTTAGTAATATTGTTTTTGATAACTTTCAATTGACATCCGTTATCAAGCAATTCGCGACGTAATGTTGTTACTTGTTCTACAGTTAATCCACTGTAATCAGCAACGACGAAACTGTTTGAATTTTGCATCATTTCAACAACTTCATTCACGAGCTCTGCTTTTCTAGCAATAGCTTTTTCAGACATTGTTCCACCTCCATAATGTCATATATACAAAAACCTCTTGTGTCATAAGACAAAAGAGGCATAAGTTCTTACCTTTTTTATCTCGTTAGGATATTAAGCAAAATGCACCTAAGTCTTAGACAACACGGTTTTTATATGTTTGATTATTCTTTTTCTTTTACAATAATAGCGTCTGGACTAAGTTTAATTCCAGGTCCCATAGTTGAAGCAAGCGTCGCATTTCTAACGAATACTCCTTTTACGGTTGCTGGACGTGATTTCACAATCAACTCATAGAATACTCTCATGTTTTCAAGAAGTTGTTTTTCATCAAATGAAACTTTCCCAATTGTTACATGAATATTTCCTACTTTGTCAACGCGATATTCAACTTTACCAGCTTTGATATCTTCTACTGCTTTTGCAACATCCATCGTAACAGTTCCTGTTTTCGGGTTAGGCATTAAACCTTTTGGTCCTAATGTACGTCCTAACTTCCCAACAACTGCCATCATATCCGGAGTAGCGACTACTGTGTCAAAATCTGTCCAACCTTTTAATACTTTGTCAGCCAATTCTTGTTCTCCAACGTAATCTGCTCCTGCTGCTTCAGCTTCTTTAGCTTTTTCACCTTTTGCGAAAACCAAAACTTTTTTCGTTTTCCCAGTACCATGTGGTAATACAATTGCTCCACGTAAATTTTGTTCAGCTTTACGAGGATCTAAGTGAAGGCGAAGTGCTAATTCTACTGTAGCATCAAATTTCTCGAATGATATTTTTTTAACAAGCGCGACTGCTTCTTTTGCTGTATAAGCTTTTTCAGCATCAATTTGCGCTTGAGCAGCTAAGAATTTCTTTCCTTTTTTAGCCATGATATTTTACCTCCTATTTGTGGTCTAACGGAATCTCCTCCCACAGATAGTTGTATGTAAACAACTAAATGCTTAGTCTTCGATAACGATTCCCATGTTTCTTGCAGATCCTGCAATAATGTTCATTGCTGCTTCAACGTCATTTGCATTTAAATCTGGCATTTTAGTTTCAGCAATTTCTCTTAATTGATCTCTTGTAACAGTTCCCACTTTTTCTTTTAATGGGTTGCTAGCACCTTTTTTAATTCCAGCTGCTTTTTTTAACAAATCGCTCGCTGGTGGTGTTTTGGTTACAAAAGTAAAACTTCTGTCATCATAAACAGTAATTACAACCGGGATAATCGCACCCATTTGATCACGCGTTTTATCGTTGAATTTTGTACAAAATTCTTGGATGTTAACTCCTGCCTGTCCAAGTGCTGGACCTACTGGTGGAGCTGGGTTTGCTTTCCCTGCTGGGATTTGCAGTTTTACTTGAGTCTTAATTTCTTTAGCCACGAAAGACACCTCCTCTTTTTTCGTGATGTGGTTAACAGATTTTCAAAATCCTCCCACTCAAAAAAAATAGCACGACACAATCCGTGCCACGCTATTATACTATATTCAGTTAGAGAATGTCAAGGGATAATCTATAACTTTTCAATAT
>DFNN01000072.1 GCA_002376065.1 Caryophanales bacterium UBA3566 | reverse complement strand
CTCCCGGAATGTCATTAAAATGCATAGGTTGGCTTATTATAAGCCAATTTTTTTAAATATTGCATAACGTGACTAAATATGTGAATAAATTATCCTCAATACTATTGACGTGACTAACGAACTGTGATATCCTATGTACGAGGATAAAATATAAATAATATTAGTCACGAGGTGAACATATGAACAAACTACCATTTAATGTAGAACTAAATACGATTGATATTTTGAAACAACTTAGTCAAACCAACAACGCGATTGGTGAACTAAAAGGTGTCTTAAATCTTCTTCCTAATCCTAAACTAATTCTTAGTTTAATCCAAATAAGTGAATCAAAAGATTCCTCAGCAATCGAAAATATTATGACGACATATGATGAAATTTTTAAAGAATTGGCAACTAAGAAATCATCGAATGGCAATCCGAAAGAAATTGTAAATTATAAACGAGCAATTGAAAAAGGAATTGAGTTAATTCGAGAAAAAGGGTTTATAAGTACGAATATTCTTGTTGAAATACAATCCATTATCGAGAATAATAAGGGTGGTATAAGAAAACTACCTGGTACTGTAATCATGAATGATCAAACAAAGGAAATTGTTCATACGCCGCCACAAAACGAAGAGGAAATTCGGAACCTATTACGTAATCTAGAAGAGTATATAAATGATGATACTGAACTTGATCCATTGATTAATATGGCGCTAATCCATTTTCAATTTGAGAGTATACATCCTTTTTATGATGGGAATGGAAGAACTGGTAGAATCTTAAATGTTCTTTATTTAGTTCTAAAAAATAGAATTCAAGAACCAATCTTATATTTGAGCCGCTATATCATAAAAAACAAAGACGAGTACTACTCATTGTTACGAAAATGCAACGATGAAATCAAGAATATTGAACTATTTGTGATGTATATTTTACGAGGGATAGATGAAACATCTCAATACACGGTTAATTTGATTCTTAGGATTAATCATGCTATCGAAATCACTAAAAAAGAGATGAAAAGAAGATTACCAGACATATATCGGTTTGAAATTGTGGAACATATATTTTCCTATATGTATACAAAAAACGAATATTTCAGAAATGATCTCAACATAGCCCGAGCAACTTCAACCAAGTATCTCAAGGCACTCGAGGAAGAAGGTTTTCTTGTATCAGAGAGAGTTGGAAAAGAAGTAATCTATAAGAATGTTCAGTTATTTAATATCGTGAATGAACACTAGAATTATTCTAACCTTCAAGTGCTTTTTTATATAGTTGTTTAAGCACATTGAAACAAGTTTTTCGCGACGATTTACCTTCTAATCCAAGGTTCGAATCTACCAGTTATGCCATTTAAAAGCACCAAACCAAGCCATTTATCGGTTTGGTTATTTTTTTTTAAGGCGCTGGATAGCTTAACCTTTGCTTTATCGCTGATTTTTGGAGATGTTAGATAGACATCATCTAGCGCTAAAAAAGTGTAATATTGTATATCTAGTTATTACATTGAACTGAAAAACTAAAACTGGTTTGCAATGTTTCAAATCATATTATGTAATTGAAAACTAGTTAATAATGTTTTTATTTATAATTCTATGAATGATGTACGGGTGGTTAATGATTTTTTTAAGAGAGAAGCATTTCAAAAGAATTGAACCTCTTTTTGAATCATTCAAATATGAAAACTCTAAAATGTCGAGATGCTATATACTTATTTAAGTGATCGATTGGATAATGAGCAGAAATACTAGTTTATGTTTGATGAAATTCAAATAATTAAGGATTTTGAGCGAGTATTGATTTCACTACGAGTAGATTATAATGTCTCCATTTTTGTCACTGGATTAAAGGCAAATTTGTTATCTGGTCGATATGTGAACCTCTTCCACTCAATCAAGATTTGAAGTGGGAGCATTCTGAACCATTAAGGTTAAATAGATGATTTAGAGAAGGAATTTCTTATGAAGAATGATGAATAATCTTGTCTCGAATTTAATAAGTTTGCTGAAAATGAGTAGAGGAATAGATCAAGGAAATTGATAACTCTTCGCCATCCTGTAGGCTTGAATCTATTAAATAATGCGACTATGTTACAGTTCCTTGGTCTATTGACAAATAATCATAATAATGATAAAATATATTTAAGTTAATAGTATTAATATGAACAAGAAAGAATGATTTGATGAATAAGCATGAACTATTTAGTAGAATGGTTGAATTGGATAATATTGTCAGTGATTTGTATCCAAATATGACATTTGAATGTGTCATTGTAGGAGGTGGAGCATTATTAATCAAAAATATTATCACAAGAGGTACGATAGATGTTGATGTACTTGAAGTTTCAAAAGAAGTAGAAGAGTTGTTTACAGGATTTGATTTTAATACTAGAGTCAAAGCTGTACTAGATTGCTTTCCATATAACTTTGAAGATCGGCTAGAAATTGTCAACTTACAAACAAAAAGTATTCGTTACTACACACCATCAATTGAAGACTTAATTGTATCAAAACTATATGCTTATAGACCGAAAGATATAGAAGATTTAAAAAAGATAAAAGAAAGTAATCAATATGATAAAAAAATATTAGATAAGGTCATTATTGAAGCAAATGAATCTGCTGTAACAAAGAGAAGATATCTAGAGATGGTTGCTTTGTATTAAAGATTCTTTGAGGAGTGATTATTATGAGAACAAAGACATTTATGAGTTTTTTAAAAGATTATGTTAAGGATATGAATCCTGAGCAATCTTTAAGCTTGTTTAAAAACGAAAAGTATGTAAGATCTGATTCAAGACTTCTAAATGTTTATGGGTTTTATGTGTTTTTCAATCAAAATGTAACAAAAACATTATTAGAAAAGAAAGATAAGCTACCGTTATTATATAAAAAATATCTGAGTTATGCATCTAAGTACAAAGGGTTTACAAATGATAACTTGTCAAAAAAGGTTGAATCATTGGATCCTTTTGATGAGTTAAAGCAGTTATATACTTCTTATTATAATCTTGAAGTGAATAAGAATTTTGTTCTCAAAAAGTTTTATTACAATAGAATAGTTGATGTGAAAAACAAAAAGAATATAAGTAATTATAGAATTTATACTGATCTTAATCTAAATCATGGGAATACCAATGAATTTTTTAAGAATAAAAAGTTTGAGAAACTGTCGCTTAATAACATAAAAAAAATAATGAATTATGTCTTATCTATTTAAAGATAACTAAAAAGGATGATTTAGGGTCTAATATTCGTAACCACTTATGCTATCTTCTTTCGCTCAAATCTTCTTCATTACCCATTGATAATCAACTAACCAAACTGACAAACAGCTTGGTTAGTTTTATTTTGCACAAGTGATGATAAGCTGGTTGTTGATTATCACTATTTTGTTCATTCGGACATATGCGCACTGTTAAAAACAATCGCTACATGATAAACTTAGGTTATCAATATAATTTCGAATCATGTATATTACAACTTATTTTTTGTAAGTTAGAAACTGTTGCTAAATTATCATAAGGGTGTGATAAAATAGTAAGTGGGAAGGTGAAAGAAATGATATATAAAATATTAGATGTTGTGATGAATCCAGAACTTCAGAATCCTGATGGGAATGAACTACCCAATATCGTGGGAGAAGAAGCGATTACGTTTATGGATATTCTGATGTATAGTTTGATTTTACTCATATGTGCAGGGTTATTATTTGTTGTTGTAAAAAAGATTAGAAAGATCAAAAATGAAAACGTATAAAATCGCACTTTTGGCATTTGGTCATTTTTTAGTAGATTTACAGGGAATCTATTTAATACATACACAGTATCAAAACTATGATTTTATCAATATTGCATTGTTTTTTATTGTCTATAATGTCATCGCTTTTGGTTTTCAGCCGCTTTTTGGGTATATTGCTGATAAACATCAATGGTATTTCATCTATGTCATAGGAGGTTTATTATTGCCGTTAATTGCCTTGCAGATGGTTGGTTTTGGGATCATCGCAATAATAATCTCAACAATTGGGAATGCGATGTATCATGTAGGTGGTGGCGTCTTAAGTGTCGATTTATATCCGAAGAAAGCAGCCCCGGCTGGTATCTTTGTTGCACCGGGAGCACTTGGTGTATTTTTGGGTGGTTATTTGGCGGTGCAAAGTGGATCATATGTTCTGCAAATTTCGATGGTTACTTTGTTGATTGGTGTAATCTTATTTATAACATTAAAAAGTCATCAGATGAATCATTATGTTCAACCAATTAAAAACAATTTTATGATTGTCATAGCGCTGATTTTTGGTGTAGTTTTTATACGTGGTATGATCGGTTCGATTTTGATTTTTTCATGGAAAAATGATGAGCTACTGATCCTTTTATTAGTTAGTAGCGTGTTTTTTGGTAAATTATTTGGTGGGATATTAGGAGATAAATTTGGGTTTAAAAAAGTTGGAATTGGTGGCTTAGTTTTGTCACTCCCTTTATTACTACTAGGGTATTCTAATACAGTATTGGGTTTACTCGGGGCATTTAGTTTTAATTTAACAATGGCTATTACACTATTTCTCATCATTGATACCTTAGGGAAATATAAAGGATTTGCTTTTGGATTAACAACACTTGCTTTGTTGTTCTCTTATTTACCTAGTGCGTTTGGTTTTTCTTTAGCGTTAGGATATATCTACTATGTGTTGATGGTGATGTTTGTTTTAGTAGGAGCATTTTTGTTGAACAAATCAATTGATTTGAAACAGTCTTAAAGGAGGAAGGAAGATGAATAATACATTGTACTTATTGGATGTCGCAGTGGGGCCAATCTTTTTAATACTAGGCATTGGCGTAGTGATCCTTGGTTTGGTCTTGTTTTTATTGGTGTTTGTTGCTGTGAAACTGATCATTAAAATTAAGAAAGATAATGATACAAATGCTTTATAGCATATTTGTCATTCCTATTTTGGCATTGGTGTTAACCGTTGGTATTGAAGTTGTTGTTGCGATGATTTTTAGATTTCAAGGCAATAACAGATTAAAGGTTGTTGCACTCGCGAGTGTCATCACGAATCCAATACTAACAATTGTGTTGAGTATATTGGCAATGTTTACTGCTGTTGAGGCACCATTGTATGTTATTTTAGTACTTGAAGTGATTGTGGTAATGGTAGAATACTATATACTTCATTATGTATATGGAAAAAAAGAAACGAAAAAAAGACTTTTTGTGTTGTCTTTAAGTATGAATGCGGCTTCTTATTTGGTAGGCGTTCTTGTATTTGAACAGATTGTTCATTTCTTGTTTGGTATAAATTAAATAGAATTTGTTATGCATTCTAATACCTTAGTAACCGAAACTAGCTAAGAAATTATGTTTTTCATATACGAAAATGAGGGATAATAATGAAAAAAGAATACTTGGTAATCTTTTTAATAGGTGCCATCACACTTTTTCTGGTTTTCTGGGTAAGACCATATTTAACAGAACCAGTAGGGGTACCTTTAGATTTCTATGATATTTCTGATAACTTAGAAAAAAGTAACATGGAGATTTATTATCTAGGAAGAAATATTCCCTTAAATGAACGAGTAAGTTATACTGAAATAGATACAGTATTGGATGTACCGTTATTCAATATCAACCCATATAAGGCAATTATTATCGAGTTTGAAGAATCAACTGTACTAAGTGAAGATGAGATAGCTAGATTAAGAGACTTGTATAGTAATGAATGTTATTATGTTATCTTATTAAACTACTCAGGAAGTGGTTTGACAGAGTTAATTGAGGATAACGATTTATACAAAGATTTCATTTTCTTATCTTATACCGTGTGTGGTGATCTGTATGAAAGTACTTCAGTTGATTTTCCAAAAGAGGTAGACCGACAAACTATTCAATATATCATTACTGATCAACTGGAAAATATACTGGAATAGAAAAATAGCCATATTAGGTCCTCCTAATATGGCTATTATATTATTGTTTATAACGCACGATTTCCTCAATTGGTAATCTACTTGTGTAGCTCACTTCATCATTTGGATAACCAAAGATGATGAGTGCCGCAACAGCTTCCTCTTTAGGTAAATCAATCAACTCTGCAATATATGCAGGATCAATAATTCCTAGAATGACACTACCAAGATTGTTTGCTTGTAGACTTAAGCAAAACTGGTGTGCAGCAATCCCTGCATCAAAGACTTCCCAATCTTTTTTTGATGTAGCGTATTCATCATTGTTCTTTCCGCTGATGCCTTTCACATAACTGAGTACACACAGATTATGTGCATATTTTAAGTTTTTTGTGTTGTAGACAAAATCATTGACACCTTGATCAGCAATTTTATCTATGATGTCCTTATCTTGGATAATGGTGTAACGTGCAATTTGACAGTTTTTCCATGATGGTGCGCGTACAGTCAGTTCAAATACATCATCTAATACCTCTTTAGGAACTACATCATCTGTATATTTTCTAACACTGCGTCTATTTCGTAATAATGTTTTCGCATCCATTAATAAAACCTCCTCATTAGTTATTTCAATACATTACTAGTTTAACATAGGGGTTTGTTAATTTAAAGGGGTCCTATTGTTATAAATAGTGATTTGTTCTTTCTTTTAGGCCTAATAATATTGGACTATTTTAGAACGATAAATACTAGAATTTTTACTTTAATCTAAGCAAGAAATGGAAGTAGCACAACAAATAATCCTAGGATAATATAAAGATAAAAGATCCCAATTAATGAAACAACAATGGTGGTGAACACTACGTTTAAAAAACGGATAACATATCCTTTTGTGATTTCCCGGTCAAAGAAGGATCTTAATAGATAGTAGATAGACAATAACCAGTATGAAAAAAGAAGAATACCATCAATCAATATGAGGATAACTGCGATGTATCCTAGTATAGTTCCTATCGATAGTAAGCCAATACTTATTGGAATAAGAGCAACCGAAATAATCAACAATAATAAGAATCGTTTAAAGAATTTTATAGGATGATGATACATATGACCACCTCTAACTTTATTGTAATTCTCTTTTCGTTAGATGTCTATACAAATTCATCAATTATACACTATGTATTTTCTTGTTAAATGTACATAATTTGTTAATTTGTGTTAAAATCATTATATATAGTAGATGATGAAAAAACTAAAAATATGTTTCTCGGAGGTGTTTTTTGGTGAATGCGCATGATATTGAAAAATATAAGAACGCGAAGATTGATTTATTTACAAAAAAAGATCGAAATATATGGACCACGGCTTTATCATCTCTTGAGATGTGTGTATTCAAATGGGATTATGAAAATGATCGATGTTTTATGAATGATTTTATGATTGACTTGTTTGGTATTGATGTGACTAGTCATGAACATATAAACGAGTCATTATCAAAGATGATTGATGAACAATCACTTGATGCGTTTTTTAAAGCGATTGATCAAGTGAAGGAAAATACTGAAATAGTAAAAATGGATATTGCTTTAAAAAGTGATACATTCTTAAAAGAATATTCTTTACAACTAACGTATAATCATGAGTTAGATATGACGATTGGAATTATGCAGTTGTTGGATCTTAAAACAAATTTGGTTGAACAGTCAAGACTAAGAAAAATGATCAGAGCAAATGAACTCATTATGGAAATAAGAGATATTGTTGATCATGTTGATGATTTACACGAGGTATTTGATTATTTATTATCGAAAATACACACTGTTATTCCTGCGGCAAACAGAAGTAGTATTTTAAGGATAGATGAAGAAGAACAACTTTATATAGATACAAGTTATGGCTTTGATGATGAATATATTGAAGGATTTGGATTGCCATTCAAATCCTCATTTGCCTATTTACATATGAATGGTGATTATACAAAAAGTGTCATCATCAATGATGTGCAAAAGAAATACAGGGATTTATTTCCTGATTTAAAAAATGATAGTGTCGGGTTTAATATCCAATCGAACGTGACGACCCCGATTGTTGTAAAGGGGACTTTGTTTGGAATTGTATCGGTAGATAGTGACAAAAATAATGTCTTTGATTTTGTGGATTTAAATTTGCTAGATTTTATTAAAATCCAGTTAGAACGAGCGATTGTTAAGTATCGTGCTTACCGTACAATCAAAAGAGATTCAATGATTGATAGTTTAACTGGTGTATCTAATAGAAGACATTTGATGGATATATTACCTGGATTTATGGAGAAAGCAAGAATGAATGAAAAAGCATTTTTGTTTGTTGTGTTCGATTTAGACAAACTAAAAGAAGTCAATGATACTTATGGTCATGTTAATGGTGATAAAGTGATTAAATTTTTTGCCAATAGTATTCATGAAAATATCAGAGAAACAGACTTCTTTGCTAGAATTGGTGGCGATGAATTTGTCGGGTTATTCTATAACCTTGATGAATCTATTTTACAAGATAGAATAAAAGTTTGGGAGACGATATTTAAGGATAATCCGATCATGACAGAAAAAGAACATATCGATATTCATTTTAGTTATGGTGTATCTGTTTTTCCAGAAGAAGGCAACTATTTTTCTGATTTACTAGAACTTGCTGATAAACGTATGTATCAACATAAAAGAATGAAAAAATAAGATGATAGTGACGATGATTTGTCATCTTGTATTTATTGGAGCGTTAGTATATTTTATGATAAGATATAAAGAGCTGGAGGTATATTATGTATGATTGGATTTACGCAAATCCTATTTTAGCTGCATTGATTGGAACGTTATTTACATATGGAGTTACTGCCTTAGGTGCTAGTTTGGTTTTCCCATTTAAAAACGTTAATAAGAAAGTATTTAATATGATGTTAGGATTTAGTGCTGGTGTCATGATTGCTGCCTCATTCTGGAGTTTGTTGAGTCCGGGAATTGAGTTGGCTGAAGACTTAGGGATGACTCCTTGGTTACAGGCCGCACTAGGGTTTTTAAGTGGAGGATTATTTCTTTTATTGGTTGATAAATACTTACCTCATATGCATGTTATGACAAAACATGAAGAAGGGATCAAAACATCGTGGCAACGAAGTGTGTTACTTGTTTTGGCAATCACCTTACACAATATTCCTGAAGGACTAGCTGTTGGTGTTGCATTTGGATATGCTGCATCATTAGCGGAAGGTAGTGTGGCGGCAAGTGCGGCAATTGGTGGAGCGATAGCTTTGGCAATTGGAATTGGGATTCAAAATTTTCCTGAGGGTGCAGCGGTTAGTATTCCATTGCGACGTGAAGGAATGGAACGTAAAAATGCCTTTTTAATAGGACAATTTAGTGGAATGGTTGAGCCGATAGCGGGTGTTGTAGGTGCATTGTTGGCTATTAGTATGAGAAACATCTTACCATTTAGTTTAAGTTTTGCTGCTGGAGCTATGATTTATGTAGTGATTGAAGAACTTATTCCAGAGTCGCAAATGTTGGAAAATACGAAAATCGCTACAATTGGTGCCATGATTGGGTTCACTATTATGATGATGCTTGACGTAGCGCTCGGTTAACTTTTGTGTTATTTTAAGACGATTGTTGTTCAATATATAACGAAAAAAGCACCCTTGTAGAAGGGTGCTTTTAGGTTAGATTTTTGAATAGTATTATACTCTTTTTGCGATAATCGCCAACATATCAGGTCCCGTATGGATCCCTAAAACAGGTGTTAACTGAACGATGTCTATTTTTTTTGTGTTTAAACTTTGTTGTAACTTTTCTTTTAGATCTTCAGCGTTTTCTGTTTTGTTACCGTAATGTATTGTCATTTCAATTTCTTCATTTCCAAACTCTTTTTGCAGTATTTTACGCATAGTTAGTAGGGTTCTTTTCATCCCAAATCCTTTTGATTTGGTTTCGTATACTCCCTCATCATTGACAAAGATGACTGGTTTCACATGAAGCAGTTCACCTATGGTTCCTTCGACTTTTCCAATGCGTCCACCTTGTCTTAAATATTTTAAGGTTTCAACGGTGAACAAAGATACGGTATCTTCATAACGCAGTTGATTTAAATCGGCAATGATTCTCGCGATAGCTTTATCTTCTTTGATGCTTGTGATTGCTTGTTTGACCAAGTATCCAAGTCCCATTGCGAGTGTTTTGGAATCATACATATGAATGTTGATGTCTTCATACTCTTTAGACATTGTATGAAAACTATTAAAGGTACCACTTAATCCGCTTGATATGGTGATAACTAGGATATCTGTGTATCCAGCTTTTTTATAGGCTTTTATGGCATCATCAAAATCTTGAGGCAATGGTAGACTTGTTGTAACTTTTGTTTGATCAAGTTTACTGTAGACTGTTTGATAATCAACTTCAACCAAGTCACGGTGGAATGTTCCATCAATTGATATGGTTAGGGGAATCATTGTTAAATTGTCGTGTTTTTTGATATACTCTAAACTTAAATTACAACTTGAATCTGTAATAACCGCTATTTTCATATTCTCACTCCTATTATATTATATAGAATACATCAAATTACTATGCGTGTCAAAGTAATAGTATTATTTTTTTAATATTGACCACATTATTTTGTTAAATGCAATGAAGTGAGACTTATGTTTGGTTATTTTATTTTCAAGTTAGAAGGAGTATAATATAAATATGAGGAGGGATTTTGTGAAAAAATTATTCATAGTCTTAAGTAGTGTATGTATAGTGACTTTGGCCGGATGTGGTGAATCAGCAGAACCTTTAGATGAGGTAGCTGTTGGTCAGTATGAAGTGTACGCTGAATTTGGTGAGTATAGCTTGCTAAAACAAAAAGAAATATTAGATACAGATTTGTACTTGATGTATGCGTTGAATATTGGTCCTGAAGGTGACACTTGTCAAGTAGGCAATTATCATGAGAGGCATTTTATTATTGAGTATAAAGATGCTTATTATAGTGTGAAAGAAGCAGATAAGCTAGGTATCTATGATTGTCAGGAATTACAAGAGAGTGGATTCTTAGATGAATCTCATATCAATCAAGACACAAATTAACAGTAGGTAAGTAATGTAGAGAACGCAATTTTTTTGAGGATAAGTTTTGATTTTTCTAAACAAGGATAGTTTATCATTTTCAATCAAATATATAGGGTGATAAAGGGACAGGATTCCTGTCCCTTTTGTCTACCCTAGGCAATTACTTCTTTGATGAAAAAAAATTTGATACTAATGGGTATTATTACTATCTATAAACGTTACTAACGAAATTATAAATAAGACCTAATGAAGGTGAAAAGTATTAAAAGTACTTTGCTTGACATAGTAATTTTTTGGCGTACAATGATGGTATAAATAGTTTGGAGGTATTCCTATGGCAAATGAACTAGTTTTTAAGATCAAACCTTTCGCAAAACCATCAACTGCGCGTGCGATATTTCAAATGATGAACACACTCATTCCTTTTGGATTGCTAGTTGTTGCGATGTACTATATGATTTCGTTGAATGTACCATATATTTTTGTGGTCCTTTTGAGTATACTTGCAGCACTATTTTTGGTGAGGGTATTCATTATGTTTCATGACTGTACTCATAAATCGTTTTTGGCATCAAATAAAGCTATGATTGTGCTTGGTCATTTGTTTGGAATATTAACGTTCACCCCATTTTTCAATTGGCAAAGAGATCACATTATCCATCACAGAACGGTCGGTAATTTAGAAAAACGTGGGATTGGTGATGTATGGATGATGACAACAGAAGAATATAAGGATGC
>DFNN01000100.1 GCA_002376065.1 Caryophanales bacterium UBA3566 | reverse complement strand
AACAAAAAAGGATGCGTAATGCATCCTTTTCATTTTTCGTCTTTTAATACTTCTTTTAATCCTTGTTCAATTTTATTTCCATAGTCAAGCGACTCATCATATTTAAAACGGAACTCTGGAACTTTTCGCATGTTCATTTTACTTGCGAATTGTGCGCGAACAAATTTACTTGAACGTTCCATCGCATCTTGAGCTCTCTCTTTATCATGTTCATTTCCTAAAACAGTATAATAGATTGTTAAATAACTATAATCATTGGTGATACGAACTTCTGTGATGGTCATAAATCCAATGGCTTTATCTTTGACTTCTGTGCGATAGATTTCCGTGAGTGTACGTAAAGCGTTAGATTCTACGCGATTTAGTTTACTCATTTTCTTGGAACCTCTCTTTCGACAGAAGCTTCAATGATGTCATCTACTTTAATGTCGTTGAATTTTTCAATCATAATCCCACATTCAAATCCTTCACGAACAACTTTTACATCGTCTTTAAATCGTTTCAATGATGACATTTGACCTTCATATACAACAATTCCATCACGCAGTACACGAACCAAAGAATCACGTTCAATTGTTCCACTAGTTACATAGCAACCAGCAATGGTCCCTACTTTTGATATTTTAAAGGTGTCTCTCACAACTGCTTGACCCGTCACTACTTCTTCAAATTCAGGATCGAGCATACCAGTTAAGGCAAGTTCTACTTCCTCTAATGCTTTATAGATAATGTTGTATAAACGAATATCAACACCTTGATCTTTTGCTGCATCACGAACACTACTTGTAGGACGAACATTGAATCCAATAATGATGGCACGTGAAGCGAGTGCTAAGGTCACATCTGTTTCTGTAATTGTACCAACACTTGCACGAATCACTTGTACTTTTGTTCCTTCTACTTCAATTTGTTCTAACGATGCTTTTAATGCTTCGATTGAACCATGAGTATCACCTTTGACAATAATGCGTAATTCTTTTAATCCTTCATCCATTTCGTCAAAAAGTTCACTCAAATTGACGCTTTTACCAACGCCTCTTTCTTCTTCCCATGCACGATGTGTACGTTCTTCAGAAATTAAACGTGCTTCTTTTTCTTCAGCGAAGACCATAAATGAATCTCCTGCTTGAGGTACATCATTTAATCCAGTCACCTCAACCGCTTTTGAAGGAAGTGCTTCTTCTAAACGATTGTTGTTTTCATCAACCATCGCACGTACTTTTCCAAATGTGTTACCACACGCTAGTACATCTCCAATACGAAGAGTTCCGTTCTTCACAAGCAATGTTGCGACGACTCCGCGTCCTTTATCAACTTCTGCCTCAATAACAGTACCTAAAGCCATACGATTTGGATTTGCTTTATATTCATTCATTTCTGAAGTCAATTGAATCATTTCAAGCAAATTATCAACACCATCACCCTTCAATGCAGAAAGTTCACAAAAGATGGTTTCTCCTCCCCATTCTTCAGGGATCAAATTAAACTCTGTCAATTCTTGTTTTACTTTATCAGGATTAGCACCAGGTGCATCCATTTTATTGATTGCGACGATGATTGGTACATCCGCTGCCTTCGCATGATCGATTGCTTCTCTCGTTTGAGGCATTACACCATCATCCGCCGCAATCACCAATACAGTGATATCTGTTGCTTGTGCTCCACGGGCACGCATTTCAGTAAAAGCCGCATGTCCAGGAGTATCGATAAATGTAATTAACTTCCCGTTTTTACGTACTTGATATGCTCCAATATGTTGCGTAATTCCTCCTGCTTCACCATCTGTTACATGGGTGTTACGAATGGTATCAAGCAACGTTGTTTTACCATGATCAACATGTCCCATAATCGTTACAACTGGTGGACGTTCAACCAAATCAGTTTCATCATCAACAATATCAATTAAATCAAATTTTGTTAAATCGGTAATCACTTTATCTTGGACTTCATATCCGTACTCTAAAACAAGCAACTCCGTCGTTTCACGGTCAATGCTTTGTGTTTGTGCAGCCATAATACCAAGTCCCATTAATTTCTTAATCAACTCAGCAGCTTGGACTCCTAATGTATCCGCAATATCTCCTACCGTCATTCCATCTTCAAAATATAATACTTTTTCTTTTGTTTGTTTTTCACTATGAGCAGGCGTATTTGCAACTCTAGTATCTTCTCTTTTTGTTTTTTTGATGCCTTTTTTCGCCATCAAATCACCTCTTTCTTAGGACTATAACTCATCGAATATTGTCTTGATAAATCCCTCATCCCTGAGTAATATTGCTTTTACATGTTCTTTTCCTACTGCTTTTGATAATTCGGTTGATGAAAATCCATCAACCAAATGAAATCCATAAGCAAATTGTTTTTGATGCATTTTTTTGGTAATATTTGCACCGGCGTCATTTGCCAAGAACACCATTTGTTTTTGATCTTTGATAAAGCTTTTTAAAATCAAACCTTCTCCAAACAACAACTTTCTAGCACGAGATGCAAGACCAAGTTTTTGTAAAATAGCATGTCTATTCATGATTCACAATATCCAATAACTCTTCATAAACTTCATCTGGTACTTGCACACCCAAATGTTTACATAGTACATTCCCTTTTTTTGCTTTCTTAATCACTTGTGCATCTTTTTTTACGTAGGCACCGCGACCATTCATTTTTCCAGATAGATCAACTTTTACACCAAGTTCTTTGTTGCTAACAACACGTAAAAGCTCTCCTTTAGGCAATTGTTCTCTTGATACAACACATTTTCTTAATGGTACTTTTTTAGGCTTCATTGTCAATTCTGCGGTAACGCAATCCTTCTTCTTTCGCTTCAGAAATAGATTTTACATCTACTTTCCATCCACTTGATAAAGCAGCCAATTTTGCATTTTGTCCTTTCGAACCAATCGCCGCTGTATAATCTTTATCATTGACAATCACAATTGCACTTTTACGTTTTTTATCTGGATTAATCGCTACAACCTTCGCAGGTTCTAACGCATTCAATATCAATTCACTTGGATCTTTACTCCACTCATACACATCTATTTTTTCTCCTTGAAGTGCATCTAAGACCTCACGGATACGGTTCCCTTTATATCCAACAACAGAACCTACAGGATCAACATTTTCATCATGTGAATACACCGCAACCTTCGTACGTTCTCCAGGATCACGAGCAATACCCATAATTTCAACAGTTCCATCCATGATTTCTGGGCAAACTTGTTCGATCAAACGTTTCACCAAATTACGATCTGTACGTGATACAAACACTTTCGGTCCTTTAGGTGTCATTTCAACTTTTGTAATGTATACTTTTAAACGTTCTTCTACACGTGCATTATCACTTCTTAATAACTCTTTACGTGGCAAAGATGTTTCTAACCCGTGACCCATATCAAGGGTCACAAAATCTTTGTTCACACTGACAATTTCAGTGTTAATCATTTCACCTTCACGCTCTTTAAAGATTTCATAAATACGTTCACGTTCAAGTTGTTTTAATCCTTGAGTTAATATTTGTTTCGCACTTGAAGCCGCAATACGTCCAAAATCTTTTGGTGATTCTTTTAACGTAATAATGTCACCAATCTTCGCAGTTTTACGATGCTCTTTTGCATCTTCAAGAGAAATCTCTCCTGCATGCTCAGGGTCTTTAACTACAAGCAAATCAGCATACAACATAATTTCATTCTTGTCTTCATTAAATTCAACACGTGCATTATCCGCAGTCGCATGAATTTTCTTATAAGCATTTAATATTCCACGACTCATAATTTCTAAAATCTTTTCTTTTTCTAAATTGCGCTCTTCAGCGACCATTTCCAACGCTTTAAAAAATTCTTTACTTTGCATGAGAACCTCCTAAAATACAATAGCTTGGCGAATAAAGACCACATCAAGCAACTGAATTTCTTTAATTTTTTTCTGTTTCATTTCAATCGTTAGTGTTTGAGTAGAAGCCTTAATCAATTTTCCCTCAAAAGTTTGCTCATACGTTTCAATATGGACATGTTTCCCAATTGAACGTGCAATTTCTGCATCATTTCTCAGTTCATGTTCCGCACCAGCACTCGCAACCTCTAAAAGATATTCATGTTCATATGGATCAGATTCATCTAATGTTTCACTCAAGCTTTTACTAACCTTGACACAATCATCAATCGTGATAAAATCTGCACTATCTATCAACACTCTAAGTACCGGTTTACCATCTTCATTCGCTTCAATGACATCATAAAGTGCATAACCCATTTCTTCTACAACTAAGGCAATTGTTTCATGAATTTTCTTCATCGATATATCTCCTTTTCTCAAACAAAAGAGTGGGTTTGACCCACTCTCTAACTCATATGCAAAAAAATTATACCACAACAGTCTACATAAATCAAGTAATAGAGTGAATTTTCTAGATTGATTATTTGGCTAAATGGTGCATTAAAATACTCCCTGCGACCGCCACATTCAAACTCTCAATCTCAGAAATTTTTATCGTAATATTTTGATCAGTAAGATTCAACACTCTCGTTGTGATTCCACTGCCCTCATTACCTAAAATAAGCGCAATATTATCAAACTGTTTCATCGATTCCATAGGTTCACCTTGTAAACTTGTACCATACACATAATACATTGGCTGCTCTTCCATAAACTCGAGGATATTTTGTTCAATGATATTGAGTTCAAAAACAGCTCCTTGCGTCGCACGCAAGACCTTATCATTATAAACATCAACACATCGATCTAAGACAATCGTTTTAAACCCAAAGGCAAGTGCACTACGCATCAATGTCCCTAAATTACCAGGATCTTGTACTTTCTCTAACATCAATACTTTTGATGTTGGATCAACTTGCGCTGGTTTCTCACAAACCGCCACAATACCTTGCGGAGATTTTGTCATTGTCAACTTCTCAAGCACATTCGATGAAACATGAACAACATCATCACCAACAAGCGATGTATCTGTCGTGAAGACTTGTTTCACAAGTCCTCTTTTTTTTGCTTCTAAATAGAGATGGTCACCTTCAACAATAAATTGATTTAACTCATCACGTCTTTTCTTTTGATATAATTTTACTGTTTCTTTAATAAGCGGATTATTGACACTCGTAATTTCCATAGATTACTCAGATCCTCCTTTTATAAGTTACACCTATTATACCATATGTAACACGTTTCTAAAACACAAAAAAACGGAACAACAAAGTTATTCCGTTTCGCCAGTCCATCCTTCAATTCCACTCGTTAAATTGTATACTTCACTAAATCCCTCATCGACAAATATCTCACTAGCACTTACACTTCTATTTCCACTATTACACATAATCACTACAGGAATATTTTTGTCTAGTCCATCTAGCAATGAATAATCATTTTCCAGCAAATAATAGTCAATATTGTATGTGAACCCAGGAACACGTTCTGTGTAAAACTCTTCACTAGTTCTCACATCAACAAACTGCATTTCTTCATCACTTTCTAAAAACGTAATCAACTCTTCATTTGATATATTTGTATATCCTTTTGCACAAGCACTGAGTGTAAATATACTAAAAACAACCAACATCATTAATACTAATTTCTTCATCAAATCACCTCAATAAAAGTATACTAATATTTTAGTTTGTTTGCAAACAAAATGACTTTCTCATTCTCTGATATTCGCTATTCAATAAGATGTCATTTTGTTATGTTGTTCACTTATTGTTTGATGCATATGATTTTGAACAGTGAATAATCATCAAAATTGAACCATAAATCACAATATGTATGATATATACCTAGCCATAATATGTTATAATTACCATAACTATATAAGGTGGTGTTATCATGATTCTAAAGGTACAAAATAAAAAAAATATCAAAAAATTTGTATATTTCATCAAAGACTTGTATCAAAATGAAGAACATTATATTTACCCTATATTTCACATTCAAAAAAAAGAACTATACCAAATTGTAGTCAAAGAGAAATCCTATGAGGCAATTTTATGTATGAAAGATCATAACATTGTAGGACGATTACTTTTTACCTATGATTACAGCAAAAAACAACAAAAAAAGATCTGCTACTACTCCTACTTTGATGCCATCAATGATCAAGCAGTAGTAAACGAAATGTTTAACTATATGGAAACAGATATGAGAAAGCATAACATTGACTACAGCGAAGGAACTTTCAGTCCCTTTGATCCAGACACTAGACGAGGGATCATGGTGAAAGGATTCAATGATGATCCGACAGTCTTTACTTCTTATAATTACGAATACTATTCTACATTATTAGAAAACTATGGTTATACTAAAGCGATTGATACTATAATGATTGATGCCGATGTGAACGATAAATCCAGAAAGAAACTCGATACCCTCAGTAGATTTTTCCAAAGAAACAACGATATGAGGATTGATAGTTTCTCATATAAACATCTAGAAAAAGACCTAAAAGATGTTGAACAAGTATTACAACTAGCAACCAATGAAATCATCTATCAAGATGCACCAGATATCGAATTAATCACAAAAACTGCAAAAAAAATGAAAACATTTTTAAACCCAAAATTTGTCAAAATTGCTCGAGAAAATAAAACCAATAAACCCGTTGGGTTTTGCCTTGTAATTCCAGATTTTAATCAAGTATTTAAGAAAACAAAAGGAAGAATCCAACTTTTGAAAATCCTATTTTATAAAAGAAAAATAACCAAAGCTAGAGGACAATTACAATATATAATTCCTGAGTATCAAAACACTGGATTGATTGGTCATATATTTAAAGAGATTTTTGATGATTTTATTGATGAAGGAATCACTGATTTTGAAGCGGGAACAATGATGGAAGACAATTATAATGCAATAGATATTTTTAGAAAATTTGGTGGAGAAATTACCAAAATTTATCGTTTATACGGAAAGGACTTACAAAAATGATCATTATTTTAATGCAAATATCAATGATTTTTATTGTTCCTTTTCTTATTATTAGGTATTCTAATCTAGCCTTAACCAAGTGGATTGGAACAATAGGAACAGCCTACTTTTTTGGTATATTGGTCACACTAATTATTTTCGCTTTGAATAAAATAGGTATTGATTTTTCTTTAAACACTGATGTTGGAGAAATTGGTAGTCACGCGGCGATAGCCATCGCCATCCCTTTATTACTATTTAGTGCAAATCTAATGGAAGCTAAGAAACTTTCTAAAACCGTGTTTCTATCATTCACATCATTGATTGTATCTGCCATTATCATTACTTCATTAGCGTTTTATATCTATGGAAAAACAATCACCAATGGTGCACAATTGAGTAGTATGGCAATCGCTTTATATACTGGAGGAACACCAAACTTAAATGCTCTAGCCAATATTTATCGGTTGCAAGCTGAAGTCATAGGCGTAGCCAATTTATCTGATATGGTGATTGGGGCAGTGTTCTATTTGTTTTTATTAATCCTTTGCAAACCGCTATTATCTAAATTCCTAAAATCAGATAATGCTGTTTAATCCAACAAAGAAATTGAGATTGAAAACGTGGATAAATTGAATCTAAGAGAATTTGTGATTCATTATAAATTACTGATGACAATGCTTTTAGCTTTCTTGATTTCACTAGTTGGCGCAATTGTTGGAATCATCATTTGGATCGCTTTGGGTAGCGTTGAAGGAACAATGATTGATGTTTTGGTGCCTTCTTTAATGATCACTGTCACGATATTAGGAATCATCGGTTCATTCAATAAAAGCATTAGAGAAACAAAAGGGATGAGTTTAGTAGGACAATATTTCATTTTAGTATTTAGTTTTGCACTAGCTTCTAGCTTAGACTTTTCAAAATTAGAAGGATTGTTTGGACAAATTTTATTTCTTTATGGATCCATCACTATCGGTATATTTATCCTACATTCTATCATCAGTTACTTTCTAAAAATCGATGCAGACTGTACGATGATTACCTTAACAGCAGGAGTTTATGGTCCAGCATTTGTCCCTGCTATTACAAAACAAATCAAGAATGATAGTTTAACTGCACCAGGATTAATTATTGGATCTATAGGGTATGCAATTGGTACCTTCTTAGGATTATTGCTTGGGGCCATTTTCTTACTATGAAGTAGCTAATGGTTAATTTGAAGCCGAGCATTTGAAAAGAACGCTGAAAAATACAGTTAAGACAAGACTATAGATTCAAAAAAGACATACTAGATTAAAAAATATCTAGTATGTCTTTTTTGATACTTAGCAACAAAACCTTCATTTATAATCCAAAATATTGATAAATGAACTTCTCAATTCTTCTTCGCAAAAAAGACGCCATACGCAATCGAGAATATTCCAACCAATGAATGTATTCCATCCGCATGATAAACGATTAACCCATCCCAAGTGAACAAAGTATATAAAACCATAAACAACGTTACCAAAAGTAATACCAAAGGATTTACTGCTCGATATTTGATGGTCAAAAACAACCCAATAAGGAACATAATGATGTACACACCTAACAAGAAATATGTTACCACAAACACTCGTTCACTGACCGAACCTATCAATAAATATATTGCTCCAAATACCACAAAAATGTAACGATTCATCTTACCCCTACTATAGTTTAAGAAAACCTATCCTTTAATTCATAATACATTATTAAAAATCTACTAACAAGACATTTCTTAAAATTACTTAAATATATCTCATCAATACAACTACATCAATCGAGCATTACTTCTTAAAAGGTTGCGTCTCTATATGATCTTCTTTTATTTCAATCACTTCAATCGTTTTAAACTCTTTTTTCACGCGTTCTAAAAGTGTAGAAACACCAAAAATCTCTGTGAATGTATGGCTACCTACGATAAGGTTCAAGTTGTTTAGTTTTGCATACTGCAGCGTATACAAATTCTTTTCACCAGTGATATAAACATCAGCATTTAATTCTAGCGCTTCTTTTAATAATTCGACTTCTCCCCCAGCGCCACATAGCACATACACTTTTTTAATCATTTTCTTTCCAAAAGCCCATGATAATGACGGCTCATCAAGTAAACCTTCAAACTGTTTCTTAAAGTCCTCAAATGTCACAACTTCTTTAAATTCTCCTAAAGCACCACAACAGTATCCATCAAAACAACAATGTTTTGATAACTCTTCTAATTTAAGTTTTTTTAACAAAGAACTATTCGTTCCAAAAGACGCATCATCTAAAGGAAGATGGACAAAATAATGAGATATACCATACTCCTTTAACAGTGTCATCACTGAGTCTTTTAATCCATCAATAAACCCCCATGCATCATGATGGGTAATGAGCAAATCTACTTGTTCTTCATTAGCTTTCTTTACAACTTCTGGTGTTATATTCACCGCATACCCTATTGTTGATATACTTTTAAGGGCATCATATGTTACACCAGATTCTTCTTTGAAAGATGTCAATTTACGTGTTGTAAATTGATTATCTATCAATCGAATAATCTCTTTTAATTCCATGATTATACCTACCTTTTATATAATTCATTTATCCTTTACATTCATCTTTTCTTTTTTAAACCTTAAAAAATCTCTATCTAAAAATGAACAATTGATAATAAGGCTATTTGTTCAAATAACTACCCACTAAATGATCTCATCAATATTTCTAAACTATATTATTACGATATATATATATTTTAAGATAAAAGATTCCATT
>DFNN01000148.1 GCA_002376065.1 Caryophanales bacterium UBA3566 | reverse complement strand
AATTGTATCAGGCCTTTTTTTGTTAACTAGGAAATTCTAATTGATCTTTAAACTTATATTTAATCACTATAGGGTCAATAAGTCTATTATATGATAAAACAGGAAAAAGAAAAAGGCGATTTTAATCGCCCCTAGTGAATTTATTCACTTTGTTCTATCTACCTTAGGGTTTATCTTATTTTATTCAAAAAACTTTATAATCAACTTTTAATAATCAAGCTATTTAAAACTATTTAAACTTAAGCGATATTTGTGACGATATCCTTATAAGTTTCCCAAGTCGCTTCATCTTTATAAAGATTGACAGAGTTGTTTGGTACATAAATATTAAGTGTTTCATTATATCCACCAAGAACCATACTTCTAAATGCATCCGTACCTAATGATGGTGGTGTTGTTGCGTGTATGGTTATACTTTCTAGATTAGAACAATTTGCAAAAGCTTCTTCACCAATAGTCAAAATTGTTTGAGGTAATATAATACTAGATATATCAGTTCCTGCAAAAGCTCCTCTTGCAATGCTTTCTAGACTGTTACCAAAACTTACAGTTTCTAAACCAGAGACATAAAAAGCATTCCATCCAATACTAATTACATGATCTGGAATAACTATATCCATCAGACTTTCTGTACCCCAAAAAGCTTTATCTTTGATGCTTATCAAGCTATCAGGTAGCGTAACAGATGTTATGACACGGTTATCTCTAAAGACGCCTTCGCCAATATGTTCAACACCATCAGGCACACTATAACTAGTTCCTTTAGCTAGAGGGAACCAAACCAAAGTTTTAAGGCTTTTATCAAAGAGGACACCATCTAAAGCTTGATAAAAAGCGTTATCCTTAGACACTGATATAGAGGATAGACTAGCATATGAGAACATACTATCATCAATTGATTTGATATGAGTTGATAAATGCAGACTCGTAAATGCAGTTGTTGATTCAATTCTACCGATTCTAGTCACATCTATCCCTAAGTGTTGAGCAGGTATATGGACATCTATGTCTGTACCAGTATATCCAGTGACCTCATAAGTGTTATCAGATGTTAGCGTATAAGATAATCCTTCAGTGGTTTTTATAGGAATGCTTTCCTCCCATTTCGCATAAAGTGTAAAATCTTCAAGATCTTGAGTTGATGTAATGCTACTAAAAGGTGTCGTAAAGTTTGCATCTAAATACCATCCTTCAAATGTAGAGTCTTCTTTTGTTGGTTCAGCAGGAATAATAATAGATTCACCTTTATTTATGGTTAGTGGATTAATCTGATTGCCACCATTAGTTTGAAAAGAAATTGTAAAAGAGGTTTCTAATGTATCATCAATCCCTTTCTCCCATTTTGCATAAATCGTAATAGATTCATTAAGGTCTTTATCCTGTAGAGCATCTATTGAAAAAGGTTCTAAAAACGTATCTTTGTCAAAATACCAACCTTTAAACGTATAGCCATCTCTAGACGGGTCCAAAGGCAATGTGATAGATGCTGAATCATCTGTTTTTAATAGATAAGTTTCTTGACCACTGCTAAATAAACCACCATTGGCATCTAGTTGAAGCTCAAGTGATCCTGTAGAACTGCAACCGACTATAAACAAAGTAGTTAATAATAAAATTACACCGACAATTATGTGTTTTTGTAATGTTTTCAAATTTATTTCCCTCCGTTATGTTTTTATTAATTATATCATAATAAGTAAATATATGCATTGCTCATTTGAGATTTAAGTACAAGTAGCTATTTAAGTGCCAACTAAACTTAACAACTTATATATCTTTATGATTGTAAACTTTAGATATATCTCAAGCTCTTTTATGGTAAAATAATTTGCTCTGCTATGAAAAAACAGGACACGCTCCCCCCCTTTGTAGATAATGATGTATAATATAATTGAGACAAGGAGAAAAAAGATGACAAATCACTATACAACTGACTTTAAGCTTAAGATTGTTAAAATGATATTAGAGGAACACATATCAAAACATGAGTTAGAAAGACAATATAAAGTCGCTAGGAAGACTCAAAGAGACTGGGTACGCAAATATGAACAAGAGGGTATAACAGGCTTAATTAACAAGAAGAAACAAAGAGATAAAATACCCACTGATAAATCAAAAGATTCAATAGATGATTTAAAGCATCAAATCTTATTATTGAAAATTGAAATAGAGCGTCTTAAAAAAGGTTATTCTAAAGAAGATGTAAAATATATAAAAAAAAACTCATAAAACAATATGAGTTTGAACTGATAGACAAATTCAAGGCAAGATTCTATATAAAAGATTTATGTAATTATTTAGGAGTTCATAGGTCAAGCTATTACTGGTATCTTAAGAGAAAGACCTACTTAACACATCAAGAACAAACTAAGAACCATCTGAAGATGTTAATCAAGAACTATCATGAAATGTACCCAACAAAAGGATATAGATCCATAAGAAAAGATATTAGAGATGAAACTGGTTGGGTTGTAAGTTATTACTTAATGTATCGGTGCTTTAGAGAAATGGGAATCTCTTCTAAAGCTAGAAGAAAGGCCTTTAGAAGGCCGAAACACCAATCTGATAAGTTCCCTAATTTAGTGAATAACAATTGGTTAACATCAAGACCATTTGAGATTGTGTGTTCGGACACAACTATGTTGGTTATCAATGGTAAGAAATATGATTGGAACTATCATATAGATGTTTTTAATAATGAAATGGTTGGGTGGAATCTAGCCAACTACAAACATGGTATGGGTGTTATGAATCATCTTAATTCATTAAATGAATTTCTCAGGATTAAAGAAACTAGAGGCTATGGTGATTTGAATACAATCTTGCACAGTGACCAAGGCAATATATATGCATTAAAGAAGTTTGAGAAAGCTCACAAAGATTATCCTATCACGAGAAGTATGTCAAGGGTGGCTACACCAACTGATAATGCAGTTATAGAATCACTAAATGGATGGATAAAAGCAGAC
>DFNN01000036.1 GCA_002376065.1 Caryophanales bacterium UBA3566 | reverse complement strand
ATATATATAACAAAGGTAAGTACTCACTTACACCATCAGCATCGACTTCTTCTTTATACTTCTCGGATCTTAACTGGTTTATAAGTTCATTAAACTGACCAATCATCTCGTCATGTTTTGCTTTATTTTCTGGTGATTTAGTCACAGACCATTTCGTATGTTCGACGTTCTCAAATTTTCTAAATCTCTCATTGATCTCTTTTCCTTTAAGTATGATTGCAGCTGAAAAACTCAAATTTTTCTGTAATCCTCTTTTTTTATCAAAGACTTTCATACCTGTCTTTCTTATCATTGCTGCTCTACCACTCAGATTATCACCTAGTCGAATTAGAATTTCAACATCATTTTCATCATAAATTGAAAGATGCTCTCTTTTCGTAGGTTCCTTCAATGTATAATAGAGCTCTTTCGCACCAAACTTGAGTCTTTGATCATCTTTATATATCTCAATATATTTTTCTATAGTATCCTTGTTAAGTTTCACCTTGCTCGTTCTAACTTCTAAAGAGCCGTTCATAAACGCATAAGTAAAATTATTAATTGAACTCAGTATTATTTCTTCTTCAATATCAGTTACTCTACTATCAAAACCAAATAAATATTTATCCATTCCATATACACCTTCTGGTCTTGTGTATGTTGGATCAATGGAAACATTCGCTCGCAATGCTTTTTGCTTAGTATTTAATCCATCGTTAAGACTGATATAGCCCCATCCAACATAATTATCTTCTCCGCACTTATATGAAGGTAATTTTAACACACCTTGAAATGCTGATTCAGAATCTTGGTTGACTGTATTATAGAATACTAACCTCATTTCAGAACATGCAAACGATGCATCCTTACCAATACCGAAACTTCCACCTTTATCTCCTGTTTTGTCAGAGACCCCCTTATCCTTAACAAGGTTATTCCATGGAGAAGGTTTTCCTGCAATTTCAATCCCAGTTAAACCAGTTGTGTTGAAATCGCTAATTCTAAGGCAAGTAACTGTATCGTTTTTGAATAACTCAAGTGCTCTATTAAAAAACTGATCAGCTTCATCAGAATTAACATAGTAATCTTTCCAATAACTGTAGTTTTTCTCATAAACTTCTTTTATGTGATAATAATCTGGTAAATCACTTAGGTTATACTTAAAGGCATTGAACTCCACAATTACTGGATTTTCTGAATCTTCAAGTGCATTATCTGTTGAGTTTTGCAACTCTTCTTTCGTAAGTGAAATCATGGGATCATTTTTAAATGTTTCAATATTACCATCGTTTATCCCACTATCACTCTCTGATTCTGTCTTTGGCATTTTTAACACCATATCTTTATAGCTCATAATTATCCCTCCTAAATTTTGAATTTATTTTTTTTCATAGTTGTCTGATCAAATTTCATCTTTGAAAGTCTCAGAGCTGTTTCCATTGCTTTAAAGATTTTTTCTACATCTTTTTTTGAGTATTCATAGTTGGATGTGTTAGCTAAATTACTAATCAAATCAATTGTGTCAATAACCTTATTAGTTCTTGAGTTTGCAAGTCTAAGGAATTTTTCTCTTTTGGTCTCCATACTATACCTCTCTTCTTATATTGCAATATTTGATTTCATTATACAATATAACGCATATATTGGCAAGGAAAAAATATTTTTTATTGAATGAACAAAAGAAAAGCGCTATAAATAGCGCTTTAATAATTAGTGATAATCATATGTTCAACATTTCGTTTATTTCTATCCTTAAAGCTAACAAAATAACTCTTCTTAAAAACTTCTACTTTTAGGGTTCTACCAGTATCTAGGAGAGTACCATCAGTATAAAGTTCTTCCATGTTGCTAGTCTTTTTTACTACCATCATAAAATTAGCTTTACATTCACTTTTAAGATAGTTAGCTAACTCTAGATGTTTATCTAAATTGAACTCATTTTGTGCGTAAGTTTTAAATTCAGTATCATAAGGTGGATCAAGAAAGACAAAATCATTTGTACTCAAATCAAACCTACGCATGAAGGTAAGATAATCTTCATTGTAAATTCTTGTTTTGGATAAGTGTTCTTGTACTTCTGGAGACTTAAAATGATTAATTTTATTTAGCAAGGATTTTTTTGAATAACTGTTTCCACCAAATGGAACATTGAAATTTCCTGTTGGTCCATATCTAAACATTGAAGAGAAACAATATTCTCTTATAAAAAAGTATATGGCAGTGTAAAACTCCTCCGTAATTCTATACTCTTCTTTGTTATTGTAAATATACCTAAAATGTGAATAAAGCGCTGCTTTAAATGCTGTTTCAATATTTTGAACTATATCTTCGTTTGAGAGCAATTTATATTTTCCTTCATGATCCTCTTTAAGATTGATTTTAGATTCAATCCTTTTCATTCTCCTCATTTTGCTCAATAAGGATTTGTTTGTTTCAGATATAAAGTTGTCTATACCCACATTAAAATCACCGTTAAGTAAACCATTAAATTCAGTAGCATGCAGATCGATAAACTCAGAAATAATCTCTTTTAATTCCTCTTCTTTTAATTCCTCATTTTTGTATTTCAAATAGTAATCAACTAACTCTATCTCATGGTTAAATGTTATTGTCTTTAAGAGATCCCAGTAGTACTGAATCCGTGAAACATTATCATCGAAAACTTCATTTTCATTTTTAACAAATGAATATAGATTAATAAGTTCATATGACATATCATTAATATGCAACTCGTCATTATTCATAGACATAAATACCGCACCACCACCAACGAATGGTTCAAAGTATCTGTTTATCTTCTGAGGGACCTTTGGAATAATATATTTTAATTCTCTTTGCTTTCCACCTGGATATTTTAGCAAAGGATTTAATGGCTTTTTTCTAATATACTCCATACTAACATATCCTTTCTGATCAAGTACCTAGTGCATAATTCAAAGTTTTAATAAAACTTTCGAATCAACTAGATTCAATAATATTTAATTATAACATATAGGGTTAACTTTTGATTAAATAACTTTTTGTCGTGCATGCACATTTTTGTTCATTGTAAAATTCAAGATTTTCAAGATCGTTCAAGCACACTGAGTACAAATGTTTTTATTTGATTCAGACACTTATATTATACCAGATAAACGGCTAAATAACAAGCTTTTTGAGCATTTAAATTCAATATATAATGCTTTTTTTATCTCCTAAAAATTGCACTTAAGTAGTCTTTTTTTCATAGTTATTTGACACCCGTTTCAACACATCAAATGATACTCCTAATTCATCACGTGTAGTTAGTCAATGAACTTTACTTTTTAGAGTATAAGGTAAATCAATAATATTGATGAGATGTTCTCTTGTCTACAATAATTGATTACATTACGAACAAACACAAACTCGTTCGTTCTTCTTACAAAAATCTTTTAAACCTAAAATATCAAATCAAATCAACAAACAACAATCAAAACAACAAACAACAATCAAAACAAAAAACAAACGGCCAGCTCTGCTGGCCGTTTATTTGTTGACTAGCGCGAACACAGTGAGCGCAGAGCGAAATAAAGTCGTGAAGGTCGTAACTTAATCCAATGATCATGCACTTATAAATAAGAAATATCGATCCTTCATAAAAAGAAGTTATTATTTAATCTTCGTTATTACTTGATTAAAAGTTATTGATAGTTAATACATTATTGGTTCCTTGTTCCGGTATCTGTAAATTATCATTTTTTCTGTTTCGTTACTTATTACGTATTTATGGCCAAAATAAAAGAGCCGTTTGGCTCTTTGATATAGATAAAAGGGAAAAGGCCGTTGAATTCAACGGCTTATTTTCTTATCTTAGAACGTTTTCTTTAAACCAGGAGTTAGATTCCTTTATTGATCTAAAATCTGGACACTGGTCCTCTATGGTAGATAGATGAATCATTCCTGACAATGCTTTACCTTTTGTTTGCTGCGACACTGAAGGATGATAGTCTTTTCTACTTAATACATATTCAAATGTTGTATCGTTAGATAATCGTTCTATAGTCATTTTGTGTTTTCTTTTTGGATCATAATACAGCTTGGCTGTATTTCTTATTGCGAATAACACCTCTCTATATCCATATTTGCTTATTAACTTACTGATAGAGTCTACTTTACGTTCTGTGATGCGCATGACTTCTGGCATCGATGAATCAGCTACATAATTCCAAAGACTAATGAGTGTAACAACTTTTTTGAGTGTAGGAGTCCTATTTTCATCGTACTCAGCTACATTTTCTTGTTTTGGTTGAAACTCATGAGGTTTGTTCTCTTTGGAATCTTCTTCTTGATCAGGTTCTTTTTTACGAACTGCAGAGACTTGTTTTGTGGTCTCTTGTTCACCTTCTGTTTTATTTCTATCAGTAAAAGCAGGAGTTTCTTCTTCGTTATTTCTATTAAGTGCGTTTTCAATTGCTTTTTTGATTGCTCGCACGTGATTTTCGATTTTGATAAGCACCATATAGAAGTAGTGTTGTAATTTGCCTTGTTTTTGTTCCTTCTGGATGCGCTCAAACTGTTTTTGCTCAATAGGGCTAATCTTATCTTGATACTTCTCAATAAGTCTTATACGGCCATATATTGATACATTTGAAGTGGCAACCATATGGAAATGTGTTCTACGTTCTTCCAGGTACTGTTCTTTATTAGCTTGTTGCTCTTTATTCAAGTTTTTATCTCTAAGAGTGAACAGTCTATGATTGAAGATTTGTCTTAGAGCATATAGATCCTCTGAGTCTGTTAATCCGAACTCATTTAGATACATTGTGTATTCATCTTCAGTAAATACTTTTAAAAACTCGATGAATGCTCGGTTGAGTTTTACTCTTCGAGCTCCACCACGGTTAGGCTCTCGGTACATTTCTAATCCAAAGAGTCTTTTAATTTGACTCATAACGATTTGTGCATGATCTTCATTACAACCAATATTTTTGGCCAAGTCTTTATTTGATAATAGAATTGTTTCAGCATCTTTTGAAGATTTACCATATATATTGGTCCAGTAGATAAAACGACCAATCATAAAATTAACAGCAAGTGGAACAAATCGCACATAGTCCAGATTATATCCATTAGCTGCGTTAATCCCTTTGAATGTAACAAGTTTTACATCTGATTTAGATCCATCTGGTAAATGGTATGTTACATATCCGTTGGTTATCTTAGATAGTGCCATGTGATTTGCTCCTTTCTTTCATAATTGAATGTAATTTTAACATCAATTATTATGATTTTTTTCTTTAGCAAAGTGCAGCAAAGTATAGTAATGTATAATAAAGTTTAATCAAAGGCCTTTATTAAGCCAAATATGTCTTGCAAATATGATTTATAATGGTATTATGTAAGTAGATAAGAAGGTTGGAAGAATGCTAGTTCAGGGAGGTGTAAAATGTTTAAATATAGTAGATCAGATATTTACGATTCAATTGACGAAGTAAATAGATTTATAGCTTTATTCAATGAGTTTGATACAAAAGGTTCGTTTTTTGTCGAAGACACAGATTTATATAAAATTCTTATAAAACTACCATTTGAAACTCAGGCTTTACTACACGGTTTAATGCAATTAGGAAAAGAGTATATAGAGACAAAAGAACTTCCTGATAACAGCCTAGATGAATTAAATAAAATTATACGTTATTTTGAAAATAATCATCGATATGCTAGCGAGATGATTGATAAGGCACTCATGACAGCGAAGTATCTTGAAACCGGTAGAAATTTAATCGACTATCGTTATAGAGAATTATTGAAATTTCCAGTGAAAGAGTTGGATAATTGAAAGGATAAAAATAATTGAGTATATATTTACCGTTTTAAAATAAAGCTATATGAAAGGTGTGAAAACTTGAATGATCCATTGCAAAACATTGCTACAATAACTGACGGTGTTGCTAAATTGAGTGAAGTTCTATCAAAAGGTGTAGGAGGAATGTATGCACCAACTCAAATAAAAAGAGTTGCAAAAGCTAGAATAGAGGTAGAAAAAGCAGCATTTGACGCTGAAAAAGAAATTTTACAAACGATAGAGGAAAACCCAAACTTGTTCAGTAAGGAAAATCTATTAGTAAGAGCGATAATTAAAACTGGTTATAGATTAACTATTGAACAGGATAATATTGATTCAATAATACAGCAAGCTTATGTACAAATTGATTCTATTGAGGCTAATGATCATGATATAGAAGATGATTGGCTTTCAGAATTTTTTGAAAAGGTAAAAAATGTTTCGGATAAAGATATTCAATTCCTGTGGGGTCAAATTTTAGCTGGAGAAGTTGCGACACCTGGAGTTTTTTCTATGTATACTTTGAATATGCTTAAACAATTGGATAAAACTTCTGCAGAAAAATTAATAAAGTTTATAAAATTGTCTTTTGATGGAGTTATATGTAGTACGAAAACTGAAGTATTAAATAAGTTTGGATTGACAGTGTTGGACTTTACTATTTTGCAAGATATGGGATGGATTGGGCAACATGATATAATTAGGAAAACAATAAAAGAGGGGAGTGTGGCTGTGCCTATTCAAGGAACTAACTATTTTCTTTATATAATAAATAGTAAAGAGTTCACTTTGTCATTCACACCCTTAACGAGAGCTTCGATTGAGATTTCAAACATTAAATCATATTTTACCACCCCACAAGATAAGTTCTTTTTTGAATTAGCAAAACCTTTTAAAGAAAAGGGATGCGAGGTTCATCTAGCAGTCAAATCTGGTATGAATCAGTACAAATTTATAATGGACTTATAGTTAAAGAGGTTAAATAGGACTATCGAAGATTGCGGGAGTTACTAATTTTGCTATGATTAATTAAGAAATAAACTTATTTATAACATGTATCCACGTATTACTTATTTGCTAGATAATCCATAGTAATATTTGTATGAACCAAGACACGACCTATTGTTTCAATAATTTTTTCTTTTTCAGCTTTATTCAATTTTCCATCTTCAAAAGTAGTTAACAAGGTTATAAATTCGTTTGATTTTATTTCTATTATATCGCTCTTTTTAGCCATATAAAAACCCCTTTCATTTTTTGTGGAAGGGGTAAATTTTGACTCCAACACCGTTGGTACGGGT
>DFNN01000110.1 GCA_002376065.1 Caryophanales bacterium UBA3566 | reverse complement strand
TGTTGAAACGAATCAGTTCTAATAAAGAATCCACTGGTGCAAACCCTTTTAAAGACCCTAAAAAAGCATTTAAATCGTGCTTGAAGTGATGCGTTAGATCCACCAAATTATTAGGGAGATCATACTTGTATGGTATATCAACAAAAGTGACACCTAAGACTTTCAATTTTTCTTTTGCTTCATTGATAATCTCAATTTCTTCTTCTTCCATTTTATAGTTCTCAAAATCAATAATTCCCACACGTAAACCTTTCGGTGATTTTGTGCAAGCTTTTAGATAATCAATCGATTCATTTGGGATTGAATAAGTTGCCACATCTTCTTCATCACGTCCCTTAATGGCTTGTAACATGATTGCCGCATCTTTCACCGTTCTTGTCATTGGTCCTGCCGTGTCTTGTAAAAAACTGATCGGCACAATTCCATGTCTCGAAACAAGTCCGACTGTAGGTTTGATACTCACAACACTATTTTGTTGTGCAGGAGACATCAAAGAACCATTGGTCTCAGTACCAATTGAAGCAGTCACCAAGTTCGCCGCGACACTCACTGCCGAACCAGTACTAGATCCAAGAGGATCAATCTTGATATTATATGGATGCTTTACTTGCCCATGCATACTTCCATATCCTGAGGGCATATTCCCCATTGACATAAAATAAGCAAATTCTGATAAATTCGCTTTTGCCAAGATAATGGCACCCGCAGCTTTTAATTTTTGGATAATATATGCATCATATGGTGCATAAAAATTTGAAAATGCATAAGAATTTATGGTTGTTCTCATTGATCCCTTCGTCAGTATATTATCTTTCACTACTATAGGTATTCCATGAAGTAATGATCTTACTTTCTTATGTTTGCGTTCTAAATCTAATGCATCTGCCCATGCATACGCTTGATTATTAAGATCTGCCAAACTGTTTAAATGTCCATCATAAAGGGCAATTCTTTTGAGATAAAAATCAACCAATTCTCTTGATGTGATTGTCCCATTATCTAACATCTCTGCTAGTTCTTCAATTTGATATTCCTTGTTTTCCATAGACACTCCTCTTTTCATTGTCATTTGTTTTATTATACCATAGATGAACCTTCTTTAAATAAAGAAAAAGATAATGAAAAAAAAGGATACTCATGATATACTATACTAAATCTTAGGGGGTGCTTTATGAAAAAACTAATGATTTTTTTATTCATTTCAGTCATTTTACAAGCATTGTATTACTATATTTTTCTCAGAAACACGAACGTTTCTGGTTTATCATCATATAACTGGATGAGCGTCATCAGTACAGTGTTTTTTTTAGGATACTATATTCGTCAATCTTTTTTCATTTTACGGTTTGATCGAGTAAGAAATCTTCAAAACATCATTGTCAGTATAATGATTGTGATTGCGATGACTAGTATTATTTTTTACCTTACCTTTTTTGGAAATATGTTCACAGCTGTATATGGTGTTGCTGTTTACCAAATTGATGGTTATGATTTGTTAAGACTATATAGTGACCCAACATTTGGGAATTTTATTGAATATCATTTAATCAGGCTACAATTCTCATTGATTATCCTCTATATCTTTATGGACTTAATCTTACAACGTGATCGTTTTAAGGTTAGACGATTTAAGAAATATTATAAGATCCTTACACTATTTATTTTACTTGGATCGCTCACACTACTCATTCAAAATTTTGGATTCTTTTATTACTACAATTTTCTAATTATTTCGACATTAATTTTTTGGATGGCAATTCCAATATTTTATAATATTAGTTCACAGTTTCATCACTATTTCGGGGTCATGGTTGGATGGCTCATCACAGTAACATTCTTTTGGTTTATGATTAGTGAGTTCTTTTCAAAATACCGTATGGTTGCTGGATATATTTTCGAAGGTTAACAAACAAAAACGAGCATATCGCTCGTTTTTTTATATTAATCGAACAAATCTACAATATCCTAAGATTTTTTCTTTATATTTATGATGATTTTTTTCTAGCAGTAATAACTTTTGCAAAAAGTCTCCACCGGTTGGAATCACCATTTTTCCACCATCTTTTAGTTGATCAAGTAATTCTTTTGGAATACTTTTTGAAGCAGCACTCACAATCACTTTATCAAATGGAGCTTGTTCAATAAGTCCTTCTTTTCCATCCTTATGAAAATATTCGATATTACGATATCCAAGAGAATCAAGCACTTCTTTAGCTTGATCTTGTAATCCTTTAATTCGTTCTATCGTATATACTTTGCCGACGATTTCCGCTAAAATAGCTGTTTGATATCCACTACCAGTTCCAATCTCTAAAACAGTATCTTCTGGTTGTAACGCTAAAGCATCGACCATCTGTGCGACGATATATGGTTGAGAAATTGTTTGTTCTTCTCCAATTGGCAAAGGATAATCATTGTAAGCTAGATGTTGATCACTTGGACGCACAAAACGATGCCTTGGAATTTTTTCAAAGACATCTAGAATTACTTCGTTTTCAATACCTCTTTTGAGAATCTGTTCTTTGACCATTTTTTCACGTAAAAATTGATATTTTTGAACGCTCATCCACATCATCTCTTTCCATTGCATCTCACAAATAGTATATCATATTTTTTAATCATTATCGAAATCTGTATTTTTTATAGCGATTATCGTACTTTTTTTGCGTGGATAATGAACGTTAACGGAATGATTGATTCATTTACCTCGTCAAACATATTTGATTGATCCACATTGTTTTCTTCAATATAAAGAATCTCAAAACCATTCATGACAAGCCCATTGATGATGTCCATCATTGGATGAGCATAACTCGTAAATGTTTTTGATTGGTAAGTATTTCCAGTCATATACCCCATACCTTCTACTTCTACCCATGGAGTCTTTTTAAAATAATCATTCACAATCAACTGAGGGTATTTGGCATCATAATTCGGTTCTCCTTTAGCTGCCAACATGTTCGCAACAGGATGGATATCTTCAATAATAATATCCGCACCAATTTTTAACGTTTTATGAATACTCTTAAACAATTCATCTAAATCTTGAAACCAAGGAATTGCACCTACTGTTAACATTCCTACATCAAACATGTCCTGATATGATGAATCAATATTCAAAATATTTGTCTCAACGAATCTCGCATTTAAGTCTAATTTCGAAGCCAAATCATTGGCGTACTCCACCATATTTTTAGCGAGATCAAACCCGATAGTTTCCTGAAATCCAAAAACCAAACTCCCGAGTGTTTCTCTTCCGTTATTAGAACAAAATTGCCCCAACACCTTTCCTTTATAATAAGGGTTATCAAGCAAGCGAATCATACTTTTCGTAAATAAAGATCTTGGATCATGTTTTAATAAATCTAGTGTTCTATTTTTATATTCAATAGAACTATGTTCAAAAGCTTCTTCCCAAGCTTTTTTGTTTTCTCTAATATAGTCTTTCATATCATAACCACCTTTCAGTATTATTATACTATCTCTATCAACAATAATCCACTCAAGAAAAGAAAGACAATGAACTGAACAACACGTGGTATAATGAAATAAAGGAGGAATACTATGGCTAAATATGAATCTCCAAGTTATACAATCTTAAAGAAAGATAAAAATATTGAAGTAAGACATTATGACACGTATTATACAAGTACTGTTCATGAGACTTCACTTGCAGGAAAAAGTGGATTTGGTGTATTGTTCTCATACATTAGTGGAAAAAACGATGCAAACAAAAAAATATCAATGACAGTTCCAGTAATCAACGAACTAGACCAAGATATGTCGATGGAGTTCGTCGTACCTAAAGAATATTACGACAACATTCCTTCACCACAAGATAAACGTATAACAATCAAAAAACATCCTGAAAAAGAAGTCGCTGTATATTCGTTTTCTGGGTTTTCAAATGAGAAGAAAATTCAAAAGATTCAAACAAAATTACAGATATGGTTAAAAGATCAACATCTAACTCCCACTGGAAACTACATTCTAGCGAGATACAATCCACCAATTACACCACCTTGTTTTCGTAAGAATGAATTGATGATTGAAATTATGGAATAAACAAAAAACCACATTAACGCATGTAAATGCTTAATGTGGTTTTTCATCCCTTTATTCCGCTTCCCTAATTGCCGCCGGCAAGGTGTTACAATGTATTATCTCAAATTATTGTTATTTTGAACAGTGCGTATATGTCCGAATTGCATGAAAAAACGCTTAAAAAATAGAAAAATTATAAATAATACAGTTATTTTCAAGTTTTTTTTAACTGACGTTTGGTGAAAAAAGTT
>DFNN01000064.1 GCA_002376065.1 Caryophanales bacterium UBA3566 | reverse complement strand
GGGTTGTTTTTAAATACAAAGGGTGAATTGATCAAAAAAGAAACGATTTTTGTTGGAAGTTTGAATACAAGCGTCATTCATCCAAGAGAAATCTTTAAAGAAGCTGTGAAAGTGAGTGCTGCGTCGATTGTAATCGCCCACAATCATCCTTCTGGTGACCCTAGCCCGAGTTCACAAGACATCGAAATCACCAAAAGACTCCATCAAAATGGATTGATGATGGATATTGAGGTGCTTGATCATATCATTGTTGGGCAAAATAAGTACTTCTCTTTTAAAGAACACGGGATGTTGTGATTTTTTTCATTATTGTGCTATTTTTCTTGCATAATAAGGGGAATTATGTATAATAGAGTAGGTGTGAATCTAAAAACCATGAAAAAGATTGACAAATCAGTGTTTTTTTGTTATTATTTTCACGCAGTAAAAGGCATACCGCACAGACAAGGTTATAAGCATTTAGGTGCACCTTAATGGCGAGTCTTAATCTTATGAGGAGGTGCTTTAATGTACGCAGTAATCGAAACAGGTGGGAAACAAATCCGTGTAACAGAAGGCCAAGTAATCTACGTTGAACGTTTAGATGTTGAGCCTGAAAGTAATTTTACGTTCGATAAAGTTTTAATGCTTGGTGGCGAATCTGTAAAACTTGGTAGCCCATATATTGACGGTGTCACAGTTGACGCAACAGTTGATAAACAAGGGAAACAAAAGAAAATTACAGTATTCAAATACAAACCAAAAAAGAAATATCGTCGTAAACAAGGACATAGACAACCATATACAAAATTAACAATTACCAAAATAAATGCATAGAAACTAAAAATCGGAGGTGACTAATTATGTTATTAGAATTAAATATTCAGCAATGTATGGCTTCTAAAAAAGGTGTTGGATCAACGAAAAATGGTCGTGATTCTGCGTCAAAACGTTTAGGGGCGAAATTATCAGATGGTCAATTCTGTAGTGCTGGTTCTATCATTTATCGTCAAAGAGGAACGAAAGTTCATCCTGGAACTAATGTAGGACGCGGTAGCGACGATACATTATATAGTAAAGTTGACGGAGTCGTGAAATTTGAGCGAATTGGTAGAGATAGAAAGCAAGCTTCAGTTTACCCAATATAATTTCAAGGTGTGACCTTTTAAGGTCACACTTTTTTTCTGTTTTGGCGTTAATAATTGAGTTTCCTTGTGAAACAAGGTATAATATACCTATCAATTTTTATGGAGGAACACAATGATTACAAAGGCTACTATTCGTGATTTAGAGAGCATTGATCGTTTAACGATGCTGATTATTAAAGATATGAAGACATCAAACATTCCTCAATGGAATTATCCATATCCTAGGTATAAAGTGTTTATGCGTGATTTTCTTGTTGGTGGTCTTATTGTTGATAAGGAACATCATTTAGTCAAAGCGTCCATGACGTTGCTTGAAGAAAATGATCCTGCTTATCAAACAATTGATTCATGGAGAGGTCATCATTCTCTTGTGATTCATCGATTTATGGTTGATCCTCGTTTCCGTAAGGAAGGTATTGCGACGAAACTGCTAAATTACGCATTAGATGTCGCAAAAGATGGCGGATATGATAGTATTAAAATTGATACCCACATCAAAAACTATAAAATGCGAGCATTTTTAAAAAAACATGGTTTTAAAGAACTCGACTACTTGCCAACGATTGATCGTTTGGCATATGAAAAAGTAATGGAGGAAACAATATGAAAAATCTTTTGATTTTATGGAAAACAGACAATGATATCGACATTCATAACCTTGTCATTCCTTACGCTTATAATGCATTAGTTCACGAATGGTTTGATCAAGTAACTTTGCTGATATGGGGTGCTTCACAAAAGCGCGTCTTAGAAGATAAAATGATCAGTGACCGAGTAAAAAACTTACACAAACAAGGAATCAGAACTGTCGCATGTAAAATGTGTGCTGAAAATATTCATACTTTAGAGTATTTAGAAGGTCTTTCTGTTGAAGTCATGTATACAGGGGAACTGTTGAGTGATGCATTAAAAGATCCTGATACTGAGGTCGTGACATTTTAATGGATCGAGTGATGATTTTAGGACCCAGTGGGACAGGAAAAACAACACTCGCAAGAAAACTAGGAAAATTGTGTGGGATTAAAGAATTACATTTGGATCAAATATACTGGTTAAATGATTGGCAAAGCATGCCGAAAGCGGAATTTGATCATATATTAAAAGAATATTTACGCTCAAATCATCGTTGGGTAATTGATGGTAATTATACCAACAATGAACACTTTTATGATCGGCTAAAGTTGGCGGATACGATTGTGTTGCTGAATTACTCTACATCAGATTCACTAAAGGGCGTTCTTGAGCGAGAACAAAAATATAAACATACCCATCGAAGCGATATGGCTGAGGGTTGTAATGAAGAATTGGATCAAGCATTTTTGCAGTATATAGCATTTTTCAACAAACGTAAGAGTAAGTTCTTACGTGCGATGGTGCACAAATACAAACACAAAGATCGTATTCATATTTTTCATAATCGCAATGAGCTAAATGCTTGGCTTAATGCACTTGAGGAGGAAAAAACATGTTCATCGATCTTGTTAAAATAAAAGTATCTTCTGGTAAAGGTGGCGATGGAATCGTCGCATTTAGAAGAGAGAAATACGTCCCAATGGGTGGCCCTGCTGGTGGCGATGGTGGTAAAGGAGGAGACGTCATCTTTATTGGTGATGAAGGCCTTTCTACGTTGATAGATTTAAAATACAATAAAATATTGAGAGCTCCTGAAGGAGAAAATGGGAAACCCAAACGCATGGATGGAGCAAATGGAGAAGATTTATTTGTTCATGTGCCGGTAGGTACGACCATTTATAATGACGAAAACAACCAAGTCATCGGAGACATCACGGAAAACAATCAAAAAGTGGTGATTTGTAAGGGTGGACGTGGAGGACGCGGGAACGTGAAATTTGCGACATCTCGTAATACAGCACCAGAAATCAGTGAAAAAGGTGAACCTGGTACGTATCGTGAAATTCGTGTGGAATTAAAAGTCTTGGCAGATGTTGGTTTGGTTGGATTCCCTAGTGTTGGTAAATCGACAATTATTAGTGTCATTTCCAATGCAAGACCGAAAATTGCAGATTATCATTTTACCACATTACAGCCTAATTTAGGTGTTGTTCGGGTAAGTGAAGGCCGTAGTTTTGTTGTGGCGGATTTACCAGGCTTGATTGAAGGTGCATCGTTAGGTCAAGGATTGGGGTATCAGTTTTTACGCCATATTGAGCGTACACGTGTCATTTTACACGTGATTGATATGTCTGGTATGGAAGGGCGCGACCCTTATCAAGATTACGTGACAATCAATCAAGAACTTTCAACCTATAATCAAGATTTACTTTTGAGACCACAAATCATTATTGCAAATAAAATGGATTTGCCTGAAGCAAGCGATAATTTGGCGCTTTTTAAAGAAGAGTTAAATAATCAAGATATTCAAATTATTCCAATTAGTGCGTATACGAAAGATAATATTCAAGAATTGTTGTATAAAACAGCGGACTTATTAGAACAAACACCACGATTTGATCTGTACTCTGAACAAGATATGGATGAAGTTGTTGAATACAACTTTACACCTGAGGATAAACTCTTTGATATTCGTTTAACTGAGGACAATATTTACCAGGTTACTGGGAAAGGGTTGGAGAAAATCTTCTTAATGACTGATTTTAGTAAAGATCAATCAGTGAAACGTTTTGCTCGTCAATTACGTGGACTCGGTGTTGATGAAGCATTGCGAGCAAAAGGTGTGAAAAACGGTGATACTGTTAGAATCTTTGATTATGAATTCGAGTTTGTTGATTAGGAGGAACACCCATGTATAGTTATATGCAAGGAACCATCACAGAAGTTAACCCAGATAATGTCACCTTAGAAATTGGTGGGATTGGGTACCAAATCGTGACCCCGAACCCGTATAAGTTTCAAAAAGATCAGACACATAAGATATATATCTACCAACATGTACGTGAAGATCTAAATGTCCTTTATGGTTTCGAATCAAAAGATGCGAAAAGTTTGTTTATTAAACTACTTGGTGTAAAAGGAATCGGACCAAAAAGCGCAACAGCCATACTAGCAAGCGGACATGTTGATGACGTCATTGGGGCAATTGAAGTAGGGAATGCGAAATTTTTAAATAAATTCCCGGGTATTGGGCCAAAAGCAAGTCAACAGATTATCTTAGATTTAAAAGGTAAATTATCCTTTGATGATGATCGCGTGATGAAGTCTTCGAAGATAGATGAAGTTGAAGAAGCGCTTAAGAGTTTAGGGTATAATGTTCGTGAGATTAAAAAAGCAGTGAAAAACTTAGATCAAAAGAAATCAACTGATCAATTGTTAAAGGATGCACTCGCGGAGATGCTGAAGTAATGAAATTACGAACAAAGGGATATTTGGTCTTAATCGCAATTGTTATTTTCTTAGAAATCCTGATGATTCGCTTATATATCACCTCAGCAAATGAATTTGAAGTTTATCAACTAAGTGGAGTCTTTAATTTTACAAAAGACAATGAATATGAAGGTGGCATTGTTTTATTGTTAGGGGCAATTGTCTTGCAAATCCTGATTGCACTCTATTTGATTTACCAAGACAGAAAGATGATTGAACATTAAAAAACGCGCTAAACAGCGCGTTTTTATATATCAAATAAAGACAATTGTTCATAAGGTTTATTCATCATACATTTCTCAATCTCAGATGATTCATAGATAATTCCGTATTTATCACATTCTTCTTCAAATAAATCGTGTAGATGAGGAGCATCTGGTGAATCACAGATATATTCATCTTTATAAGTAAACATATATTTGGTTTTTAATCCAGGAAAGAGTTTCTCAAGACGATTATAGAAATATTCTCTTGATCCTTCACGCATCGTTGTACCAATTCCATACATGACGATGAATTTTACGCCTGCCTCATGCGCACGCTTGACAATGCCTTTGATGTTTTCTTCTGTGTCTGTAATAAAAGGTAAAATGGGTGTCATCCAAAGACCAGTATTTATCCCTGCTTTAGAGAATTGTTTTAAACATTCGAAGCGTTCACTTGGTAAAGAGACGTTTGGTTCAATTTTTTTGGCCATGTCATCATCAAACGTCGTCACGGTCATTTGCACAATCGCTTTATAACGATGATTGATATCCTTAATGAGTTCTAAATCACGTAATACATTGGTACTTTTGGTTAAAATTGAAACACCAAAACCGTGTTTATAGATGATTTTCAATGCATTTCTTGTTAATTCTAAGCTTTCTGGCATTGAAATATATGGATCATTCATCCCACCAGAGGTAAGAATTGCTTTCTCACGCCTTTTTGATAACTCTTTATCCATAATCGATATGGCATCTGCCTTGATCTTAATTTGATCGAACAAGCCATTTTGGTAACAAGTACTACGAGAATCACAATAAATACAGCCATGCATGCAGCCTTTGGTTAAATTAAAGTTGTTGTTTGCTTGAATGATGGATTTTGCATCAATATAAATAGGGTTATGCATGATCTCCAAATAATCTAATGATGTCGTTGTGAACATAATCATTTGAAATCGCAAGCATCAAAAGAAGTCTTGCTTTGATGCTGTTGTAATGATTTCCTAAAATGCATCCTAAACTAGTCAAATGTCGTCCACCTCCTTCATAAGCATACGTATCCAATACACGGCCAGTGCAGCATCGTGAAACAATCACGATATGGATACCCAAACTTAGCGCTTTATTGATTGACTCCATCATCATCGGTGGAACATTTCCCCGTCCGAGTGCTTCAAGAATAATCCCTTTTGCGCCTCTTGCAATCAAATAATCAATAAAATCCCCATTCATTCCAGCATAAACTTTGATAATATACACATCTTCATTTACTTTGTTTTCAAAATGAAACCTTTTTTGATTGGTGATATTACGATAAAACAGCACGCTTCCTTGATCAACTAGCCCAAGAGGGCCAAATTCCATTGATTTAAAAGTATCTAGACTCATGGTATGTGTTTTTGTAACCTCTAAAGCACTATTGATTGTATCATTCATCACAACAAGTGTACCAAGACCAATTGATTTCGGTGATAAACAAACTTTGATACTAGAAGCAAGATTGGTTAATCCGTCATATCCAAACTCAGAAGCATTTTTCATTGATCCTGTTAAAACAACTGGTTTATTGGATTTCAATACAGCATTTAAGAAAAAAGCTGTTTCCTCTAAGGTATCTGTTCCATGAACAATCGTTACACCAGCAATGTCATCCCGCGCTAAAAAGTCTTCTGTAATGTTTGCGATTTGCTGCATATCATAAATTGTTAGAAAAGGAGAAGGTTTTGCAGAATACTCATAAGTAATCAGTTGATCAAAATCATCTATACCACTCAATGTCAGCATAATTTCATTGGGGGTTAAAGAAGGTATTGCACCTTGTAAACTTTTATCAACTTTCATGGCAATTGTTCCACCAGTAAAAATTAATGCAACTTTCAATTAAATCACCTCGTGTATATCATATCATAAGGTGGAAGACCTTTGCAGTATTTTTTGAAAAATATAAAAAGATTTTTTTCAGTCGTCAATTTTTAAAAAATTGTAAACATGAAGTAGGCAAAAAATCGCATTTTGAAAAGAGAGGATAAAATCTGAAGAAAAGCACAAAATATTTTTTCCACATTTTGCACACACATATAGTATACAGCCTAACTAAGAGATATCATTTAGTTAACATAATATATATTATAGGTAGTAAAACAAATAAAACAAAAACCCCTCTTTTAACATAATAATACTCGTTGATATTGACTTTGGTCATATTTAAGCCCCCTTATCTTCTCTTACAAAAGTCTTAATCATATTCAAATTTTTACTTTGAGTATGATAATTTTCACTACTTCCAACTAATGAAAATTACTCCATAAATTTCGCCTCTCTTGCATTATTTAATTCAAACCTTATCAATTACTGATAAAATATAAAGAATTCCTTAGAGGCGAAATTTCGCATAAAAAAACGAGCAACCTTCATCACTCGCTTTTCTCTAAACTGGGAATTTGTTCTACTTCTATTAATCCTAATGCATGATAATCCTTTTCAGCTTGTTGAATGACCTCATCGTATAAAAATTCTGGTTGATGACAATCACTAGATAGGATTGTTTTCGCTCCAATGCGTTTTACGACTTCCCAAAACTCTTTACGTGGGTAGACATATTGCTTACCAATACTTGTTTCTATCATCTTTTTACGGTATCCATTGGCATTGTATTCTAATAACACATTGTGTGCTTTAGCGGCTTTAGCAATCGCTTCTGCGACTTCTAAAGCATCTTGATCAAAGGTTTGATAACTGAATAAATACAGTTCAGGATGCGCAACAATATCGAAATAACCGGTATTAATGGCTTCAACCACGTATTTTTTATATAGATGAATTTGTTCTTTTGTCTTTAAACCAAACGCTGAATACATCTTTTTAATGTCGTCATCATCACTAATATAGTGTTGTCCTAAGATAAAGTAGTCTGTTTCTGAAAGCATATGTTGGTAAAATTGATCATATCCAGGGAAATACTCTACTTCTAGCCCTGTATATACTTTGATTCTATCTTTATAACGTTCTTTTACAGTGCGAACATCATCGAGATAATACGCTAAATCAGACATCTGCATCCTCCAACCACGTTCTGGCATTGGTAGATAAGGGTTTGGTGTATGATCACTAATCCCGATTCCTTTGAATCCTTGTTTGATCGCTTCTTTGACGTAATCTTCGGCTGTTCCCTCGGCGTGTTGGCAGAGTTCATGATGTGTATGATAGTTGTAATTCATAGTTTGCTCCTTAATATATAATTATTAATATATATAATATATAGTTTATTTCGAATTTTTTACAAATACATTTTAACACGCAATCAAATTACTTGCAATTAGACTAC
>DFNN01000042.1:14664-20033 GCA_002376065.1 Caryophanales bacterium UBA3566 | reverse complement strand
AAAAAATCGGGTTTGTATGACAGAGTTGTTAAATTGTTAAGTGAAGAAAATATCAATATTTTTGAGTTATCTGGAATTGATCCAAATCCAAGAATTGATTCTGTCCGTGAAGGTGGAGAAATTTGTAAGACACATGACATTGATTTTATATTAGCTGTTGGGGGCGGAAGTGTGATTGATGCTTCTAAAGGGATCAGTGTTGCAGCGAAATATGATGGCGACCCATGGGACTTTTACTCATATAAGGCAACAGCAAAAAGTGGATTACCTTTTGGTACAATATTAACGTTAAGTGCGACTGGTAGTGAGATGAATAAAGGAAGTGTCATCACCAATCTAGAAACAAAAGAGAAGAATGGTTGGAGTACTCCTATAACGTATCCTAAGTTCTCTATTTTGGATCCTAGTTTGACTTTTACAGTTGGTCCTCATCAAACTGCGTGTGGTATTGTAGATTCACTGACACATATATATGAGTTTTATTTTTCGAAAGAAGAGGCTTTTTTAAATGATCGAATTGTTGAAGGTATCATGAAAACGATTATTCATTATGGACCAATCGCGATGAAGGAACCAGATCATTATGAAGCACGTGCAAATTTGATGTTTTCATCTACACTCGCGTTAAATGGTATTAGTGGTTTTGCAAAATCTTTTGATGGATTTTTGCATCGAACGGAACATGTCATCAGTGCCCATTACGATATTGCTCATGCTGATGGATTATCAATTCTTACACCACATTGGATGAATTATATGTTGAATCCAAAGACGCTAGATCGTTTCTATCAATTTGCAGTAAAAGTGTTTGATTTATATCCTTCTAAGGACCGTATGAAAGTCGCTAAAAAGGGGATTGAAAAAGTAACAGAGTTATATCAATCTCTTGGGATGCCACTATATTTTGAAGATGTTGGAATAAAGAATCCGGACATAGATTTGTTGGCTAGTGAAAGTGTCAAAGGTGAAATTCTTGGAAATTTCTCAAAATTAACAAAAGAAGATGTTGTCCAAATACTAAAGAAAGCGGAGTAATAAGATGATTGATAAATTAAGAGATTTGATGAAAAAAGAAAATATTGAAGCGTACTTTTTGAGTGGGATAGAAAATCCTATGAGCACTAAGAATTTATTGTATATGACACATTATACAGGCTCATACGGGGTAGCTATTGTAACGAAGGATGATGCCTATTTTGTGAGTGATTTTAGATATCGTGAGCAAGTAGCGAAAGAAGTTAAGGATTTTACATTTGTTGAAATTGAGAAAACATTGCTTGATACATTAAAAAAACTAATCGCTATGATGGGTATCAAAACGTTAGATTTTGACCCAAAAATAACTTACCAAGAGTATCAAACACTTGAAGAAATTGATGTTGTTTTAAATCCTAAAAGTGGATTGATTGAACAACTCCGTGAACAAAAATCGACTGAGGAAATTGAGAAAATTAGAATTGCTTGTGATATTACTGATGAAGCATTGAAATATACACTTGATAAAATCAAGGTAGGAATGCGTGAAAAAGAAGTAGAAGTTATCCTTAAGAATAAGATGATTGAACTAGGAGCAGATAAAACTTGGGATCGCTTTATTGTCGCATCTGGTGTGAGAGGTTCAATGCCACATGGGATGGCGAGTGATAAAGAATTAAGCGAAGGTGAGCTAATCACTTTTGATATTGGATGTTTTTACCAAGGATATTCTTCTGATTTAACTAGAACGGTCGCTCTTGGAAGTGTTTCACCTAGATTAAAAGAGATATATGATGTAGTTTATGAGGCGCAAACAAGAGCAGTAAAACAAGCAAAAGCTGGAATGAGTGGAAAAGAAATAGACGCAATTTGTCGTGATTATATTACATCATCTGGTTATGGCGAGTATTTTAAACATGGTACTGGGCATGGTTTAGGATTGGATGTCCATGAATCTCCTAGTGTTTCAAGCAGGAATAATGAGCCACTTAAAAGTTCTTCTTGTATCACTATTGAGCCAGGAATCTATATTGCTGGTTTGGGTGGTGTTCGCATCGAAGATGATGTGATCCTTCATCATGATGGGTGCAAAGTGTTGAATCAATTTCCTAAAGAATTGATCATCATTCCTATTCGAAAATGATGTTTGTATATATCGCTTTAGCAGCTTTACTTGCGGGATTAGTGAAAGGAACGAGTGGCTTTGGTTCAAGTTTAGTCGCTCTTCCACTTTTGACCATTTTTTATGATACACAAACAGTTGTGATTATTATGTTGTCATTTAATGTAGTCTTAAATTTTTTATTACATTTTGAGCATAAAACCTTTTCTTTTGAACATCTAAAAGGGATTTCTGTACTCACTATCTTTGGTGTGATATTTACGTTTGTAGGTATTTATCTATTAGGTAATTTGGATGGTGAAGTGATCAAATATATTGCTTTTGTATTAATTGTTTTTGCAATATTGAATAAAGTTTTTTCTTTCCATATCAATCTAAAAGATACACCTTTTATGCAGGCATTTACAGGTTTGTTTTCAGGATTGGGAAATGGAATAGCATCTATTGATGGTCCACCAGTTGTCTTTTATTTAACATCGATAAAAGCTGATAAGAAAAAATTTAAGTCAACTTTGGCATCGTATTTTATGATTTTAGCGATCATGAGTGTCGTTGGCTTGATCTTAACTTCTCAATATACAAGAGATATGTTGTTTGATTTGTTCTTTGTAGGTTTGTTTGCTTCTATAGGTACATTAATTGGAATGTATATTTCGAGTAAATTAGATGAGAAAAAGTTTGATAAGTATGTTGTGGTTTTATTGATTGCATTGGCGATATCTATGGTATTGTAAGTTATCGTGAAATGATATAAAAATATGTATTTAGTGTATAAAAAAAGTTGAGCAGAATTGCCCAACTAATATGATTGGATGAGTTTTAAGTATAAATCTACACCTTGACTTAATACCTCAGGATTAAAATTAAAACGATCATTGTGAAGCAAATAGGTAAATCCTTTTGCTTCATTTTTTGTTCCTAATAAAAAGAAAATACCAGGAACAACTTGTTGGTAGTAAGAGAAGTCTTCACTGATTAGATAAGGTTCTTTTAATTCGTGAAAAGGTAAACCTTGGAGGGTGTTTTTTGCTTTTTCATAAAGGATTGGATCATTGTTTACAGCTGGGTATAAAAAATTAAGATGAACATCAATCTTTGCGCCGGTATCTAAGGATACGTCTTCTTTCACTTGCTCAATAATTCTTACGATATGATCGTATGTTGCTTTTGAGAGTGAACGGATTGTTCCTTTTAAGAGTGTATAATTTGAGATGATATTAATCGCACTACCAGATGACATTTGTCCGAAAGTAGCGACATGCGGTTCATGATCTAATTCTTTGGATAATTGTGCTTTGACTTTTGTGTAGAACAAGGTTGCCGCATATAGCGCATCGATTCCTTCGTCTTTCATCGCAGCGTGTGCACTTTTACCATGTACTTCTACATCAAATAAAGTGATGTTTCCCATCAGTGGTCCTGGTTTTGTATTGATTGTGCCTTCTTCTAAATTCGGGAATAAATGAATTCCATAGACTTCTTTGACATTGTATTTTGTGAGCAAACCAGTCTTAATGATTTCTTTTGCACCACCGGGATATTCTTCTGCTGGTTGAAAAACCAAAAGAACATTACGGTTAAGATGTTTGATGTCTTTTAGTGCATGAGCAAATCCTAATAACATAGCCATATGACCATCGTGCCCACAGGCATGCATCATTCCTTGATGGGTGGATTTGAATGGAATTGCGTTTTGTTCGGTGATTTTGAGTCCATCAATATCACTACGAAACATAATGGTATCTTTTTGACCATAATCAAGGTAAAGAAAGACACCAGTATTGAAGACTGTTTCAGGATGATAGCCTAATGCTTTTAGTTCATTGATGAGGTAATCATGAGTCTTAAATTCTTGTAATCCGATTTCTGGTATTTTGTGAAGTTCTTCACGGTATGTTTGAATAGATTTCATAAGGACTCCTTTTTAAAAAATGAAAAAGTTTCCTTCTTCATTTTTATATCTCTAATTCTGGTTGTTGTTTTTTTAGTCGTTTGTTTAAGAAAAATCGTTTGAATAAACCTACAAGAAGTAAGATAAAGATATTGATTAATACGATTGTTGCACCTGAAGCAATTCGGAGTTCATAAGAAAGCCATAGACCACCAATAATAGATATTTCGCTAAATAAAATAGCGATACCAATGGTATTCTTAAAACTTTTTCCTACCTTCATCGCTGCGGCAACAGGGATAATCATTAAGGACGCTACTAAGAGAACACCAACTGTCGCAATTGATAAAGATACAACCAAAGCTAGCACAAAGGTTGAAACAAATTGGAAACGTCCAATGTTGATTCCTAGTAGTTTTGCATAAGCTTCATCGAAACTAATAATAACCATTTCTTTGTAGTAAAAAACTAGTAAAAACAACAGTAAAGTTGCGGTGATAATGATTACCCATAAATAGCGATTTCCAACTGTTAAAATACTACCAAATAAGTAGTTATAGATACTGGAGTTAAATCCCCCTGCTAAAGAGATAAACAGAGCACTTAATGCAGTACCTAAACTCATTACAATTGGCATGGATATTTCTTTATAATTTTGGTAATAACCACGTAATATTTCAATAAACATTGCACCTATGATACTAAAAATCATCGCAAGATAGAGGGGGTCTGTTATCAGTGTGAAACCAATGATGTTGATTAGATACAATCCGATGGATAATCCCGCTAAACTAAAGTGTGATAATGTATCAGCAATAAAACTAAGTCGTCTAATGACGACAAAAGATCCGATAAGTGGAGTGATAAATCCCATAATCAAACCGGTGATTAATGCGTATCTTAAGAATGAGTATTGAAAGAGTGCAAAGATGAAGGATTCGTTCGCTGCAAGGATCATACCATCTCACCTGCCTCTTCTAATTCTTTGAACATTGATTCGCCATTAACAATTGATAATATATGAGTGAAATTTGCATTTGATTCTTTAATGTTATGGGTGATTAAAATGATAGTGATTCCCTCACTGTGCAACTCGTTAATAGTTTTATAAAAACTAATCACATTTTCTCTATCAACACCAACAGTCGGCTCATCTAAAATGAGTAGTTTTGGTTTATTCATCAATGCTCTAACAATAAACACACGTTGAAGTTGTCCGCCACTTAAGTTATTGATGTTTTCGTGTTGTAGGTGTAAAATACCAATTTTATCAAGGATTTCTAATTTACTATCTTCGGATACTTTTGTATATCTAGAAACTTGTAAAATTTCATTGACTGTAATTGGAAATTCGTAATTAAAGTCATCAAATTTTTGTGG
>DFNN01000042.1:0-14269 GCA_002376065.1 Caryophanales bacterium UBA3566 | reverse complement strand
ATACGCTTTGCTGGTATTTTATTGATGCCTAGAATGCATTTAACAAGAGTAGATTTACCAGATCCATTATTACCAACTATCGCCAAAAAATCGCCCGTATTAATTTTGAAAGAAACATCTTTCAATACAGTACGATAATCATAACCAAATGTTAGATTGTTTATAGTTACCCTCATCAAATCACATACTTTCCATTAATTCATGATTTATTATATCATAGATTAAGGTGATTTCATGAAATTGATGTTTAAAATTTCGTGAAAATATGCGATAATAAGAAAGATAGAAGAGGAGTGTTGAATTTGAACGGTAAATTTATAACCTTCGAGGGTCCTGAAGGATCGGGGAAGACATCTGTTATTAAGGCAGTTGAGCAATATTTGACAAATAAAGGATATGACATCTTAACTACTAGAGAACCTGGTGGAATTAAGATTGCTGAAGATATACGAAACATCATTTTAGACAAAGAGAATACCGAGATGGATAAACATGCAGAAGCGTTGTTATTTGCGGCTGCGAGAAGTCAACATTTCCATCAAAAGATTGTCCCAGCGTTGGAAGCTGGTAAAATTATTATTTGTGATCGTTTTATCGATTCATCACTTGCGTATCAAGGATATGCGAGAGGACTCGGGATTGATGAAGTTTACTTGATCAATAAGTTTGGTATTGGAGATACACTACCAATCTTGACAATCTTTATTGACGTTCCCCCGAAGGTAGGGTTAGAACGTGTATTTTCCAAACGTGATAAAGTTGATCGTTTGGACTTAGAAACCCTTGCATTTCACGAAAAAGTGTATGATGGGTATATGCTACTTGAACAAAAATTTCCTAGTCGATTTATCAAAGTTGATGGGACAAGTAGTATTGAAAAAGTGACGGAAGAGACTATTAGAATTATTGAAATGATTTTGTAAGAGGTGAAGCGTGTGGCTTTTGAGAAAATAAAATCTTCACAACCAAGTGTTGTAAAATTGCTCATCAATAGTATGAAAAAAGAACGTTTGTCACATGCCTATTTATTTGAGGGAGAAGAAGGTACAAAGAAATTTGAAACAGCGCTTTACTTTGCACAAATGTTGCTTTGTACAGAAGAAGAAAAACCTTGTGGAGAGTGTCATAATTGTCGGAGAGTAAGACATTTAACCCACCCCAATTTGTATGTTGTAGAACCCTTTAAAAATTCGATTAGAAAACAACAAATTATTGATTTACAAAATGAGTTTTCAAAGACAAGTGTTGAAGAAGGTCCTAAAATATATATCATCAAAGAATTGGATACTATTAATATTAGTGCTGCGAATTCATTGCTAAAGTTTTTAGAAGAACCGCATCCGAATACGTATGCGATTTTAACTACAGCGAATATTCATAGGGTTTTACCTACAATCATTTCGCGTTCTCAAGTGGTTCAGTTTTCATCACTTGATAAATCATTGATTGAACGTGATTTAATAGATGAAGGATATCCTGATGAACAAGCAAAGATTGCATCTTTGGTATCCAATCGACTTAGCGATGCCCTTTCGTTATTAAGTGATGATTTCTTTTTGGAAACAATTGAACTAGTGAAAGAATTATATAGAATGCTTACAGAAGTTAAAGATTCTTTGGTGACACATCTCCATGAACATGGAGAATTTATTTTTCAGTCAAACGAGTCTTTAAAACTTTTCTTGTCAATCATGGTTTTACATCAAAAAGATCTCTTGCATGTTCGAATGAAATATACGCAAGCAGTAGTTTTTGGAGATGCTTTAGAGGTTAGTAAAGAGATTGTGAGTAGAAAATCAAAAGAAAGAATAACAAGTGAATTAGAGGAAATGTTATCGTTGACTTCGAGGTTAAATCACTACATTAACCAAAGACTTGCGATAGACAATTTGCTCATTGCGTTAGAAAGAAGGTAAATTTATGGCTAATACAGTCGTTGGAATAAGATTTAAAGCAGTAGGAAAAAAATATTATTTTGATCCTGCTGGATTGGATTTAAAAGTTCATGATAATGTCATTGTTGAAACGGTTCGAGGGGTTGAACTTGGAGAGATCATTGAAGAAGCAAAAGTGATAGAAGATTCAGAAGTTATTTCTACCTTAAAGCCAATTTTAAGGTTGGCTACGAACGATGATTTGATGGCATATGAACGTAATCAAAAAGATATTGCGCCTACGTTAGAAAGAGTGAAGTTCCATGTTAAGCAAAACAAGTTGGATATGAAATTGCTTGGGTGTGAGTATACACTTGATCGAAGTAAGTTGATTATCTATTTTAATGCAGAAGGCCGCGTAGATTTTAGAGAACTTGTAAAAGATTTGGCAAATGAATTTAAGCTGCGAATTGAATTAAGACAAGTAGGAACAAGAGATGGTGCGAAATTTTTAGGTGGTATTGGACCTTGTGGATATTTGCTTTGTTGTAATACTTTTTTAGGAGATTTTGATACGGTGTCTATTAAGATGGCGAAAAATCAAAACTTATCTCTTAATCCCGCAAATATATCGGGATTATGTGGTAAATTACTCTGTTGTATACGTTATGAAGATGATTTATATACGGAATATCGTAAAGCAACACCAAAAATTGGTACTTATGTGAAAACTGTTGATGGTAGAGGACGTGTGATTTCTGCGAATATTATTAATCAATCTGTTCGAATTCAAACACCTGAAGAGGGGATAAGATCTTATCAAATTAGTGATTTGGTAGATATTGAAGAGTATGATTTGAAAGAAGACAATCATGGAGAATAATCATTCCATTGAAGTAGTGAATGATTTGTTAGGGTATGATGGATTAAAAATCATACAACGGACAGATATGTTTCATTTTTCATTAGATTCAACTTTGCTTGCTGATTTTGTTGTGACTACTGCTAAAACGAAAAACATCATAGATTTAGGGACGGGAAATGCACCAATCCCGCTCTTTTTATCGTTAAAGACTGATGCAGCTATTGTTGGTGTTGATATTCAAGAAGCTGTGTATGATTTGGCAAAAAGAAGTGTAGAGCTCAATAATTTGTCAAAGCAAATTACAATTAAACATCAAGATATCAAAGGAATTCATAAAAAATATGAGAATGGATCTTTTGATATAGTTACGTGTAATCCTCCGTTTTTTAAATATATTGAGACATCAAATGTCAACAAAAATGACTTTAAAACAATTGCAAGACATGAAGTTTTAATAACCTTAGAAGAAGTTATTAAAGAGGCAAAAAGATTGCTTACAACAAAAGGGAGCTTGTATTTGGTTCATCGTACTGAACGATTGATGGATTTGATGGTATTACTAGATAAGCATAAATATTCTGTTAAGCGGTTAAGATTTGTGTATTCTAAAGAGGGTGAACAATCGAATATGGTTTTATTAGAAGCATCAAATAATGGACAAACGATTGTAAAAGTAGACCCACCACTTTATGTGCATGAAGATGATGGTTATACAGATGAGATAAAACGTATTTTTCGATATGGAAAAGATGTGAAAAGATGAAACGACAAAAAAGTTTTAAAGAGAAAAATGGAAAACTTTACTTGGTGGCAACGCCAATTGGAAATTTAGAAGATATGACTTTTCGCGCTGTGAATATTTTACAAGTTGTAGATTTGATTTATGCAGAAGATACGAGAGTATCGATGAAATTATTAAAACATTATGATATTTCTACTCATATGTTAAGTTATCACGAACACAATAAAGTTGAGAAGTCTGAGGAAATTATTGGTCTGATTAATGATGGAAAGAGTGTTGCGTTGATCAGTGATGCAGGGTACCCGATTGTAAGTGATCCAGGGTATTTGGTTGTCCAAAAAGCGATTGATGAAGATATTGATGTAATTGCTATTCCGGGAGCTAGTGCACTGTTACATGGGTTGGTTGTGTCAGGATTGCGTCCACATCCTTTTATGTTTTATGGATTTTTAGATGCGAAAAAATCAAAACGAACAAAAGAATTATGGGCATTAAAATCGCACAGTGAGACAATGATTTTTTATGAGTCTCCACATCGTATTGAAAAAACGTTACAAGATATGTTAGAGGTATTTGGTAACCGAAATGTTGTCATTGCTAGAGAACTAACGAAGAGGTATGAAGAGATCATTCGTGGTCGATTAGAAGATGTTGTTGATGTAGGACCTTTAAAAGGCGAAATTGTGTTGCTTGTTGAGGGTGCGATAGAAGTAGCGTTAGAAACTGATTTGTCAATGGTTGAAGAAGTGAATATGCTAATCAAAAACAACTTTACTGTGAAAGATGCGATAAAACAAGTGGCGAAAAATCGCAATGTACCTAAGAATGAAGTATATCAAAAATATCATATCGATTAGAAAACTTGCTTTTGTGCACGTTTATATTATAATATAGTTACGTTTAAGGAGTGATAGGCATGAGTAAAACATTTTATATCACAACACCGATATATTATCCTAGTGGGAATTTACACATTGGGAATTCTTATACAACGGTGTTATGTGATGCGATGGCACGCTATAAAAAAGGAAAAGGATTTGACACAAGATATTTGACTGGGATGGATGAACATGGTCAAAAAATTGAGACTGTTGCTAAGGAATTAGGGAAAACACCACAAGAACATGTCAACCATATTGCTGAAGAGACAAAGAAACTTTGGGATATGTTGCAAATTGATTACGATGATTTTATTCGTACGACTGAGCAAAGACATAAAACAGTTGTTAAAAAGATTTTCGAACAATTGCTAGATCAAGACGATATTTATCTCGGAGAATATGAAGGGTATTATTGTATGCCTGATGAAAGTTTTTTCACAGAAACACAGTTGGGCGAAGATAAAACATGTCCAGATTGTGGACGTCCTGTTGAGCTAGTAAAAGAGGAATCTTATTTCTTGAGGCTATCAAAATATCAAGATCGATTGTTAAAATATATTGAAGAGCATCCGGATTTCATTACTCCTGAGCAGCGTAAAAATGAAGTTGTTTCATTTATAAAACAAGGATTGAATGACATTAGTGTTTCACGTAAAAGTTTTGATTGGGGTGTAAAAGTTGTCTCAAATCCAGCACATGTTGTGTATGTATGGATTGATGCCCTTTCAAATTATATAACTGCACTTGGGTACAATTCACAAGATGAATCACTCTATGATAAGTATTGGAAGGGTGATGAAGTCGTACATGTTGTTGGAAAGGATATTTTACGTTTCCATGCAATTTATTGGCCGATTATGTTGATGGCTTTAGATGTCCCAATTAGTTTCAAATTATATGCCCATGGTTGGTATATGATGAAAGACGGAAAAATGAGTAAGTCTAAGGGGCAAGTCATTTACCCTGAACAATTGATTAAACGTTATGGGTTAGATGCGGTTCGTTATTATTTATTGCGAGAGTTACCATTTAGTGGTGATGGCGTCTTTACACCAGAGGATTTTGTGAATCGAGTGAATTATGATTTAGCGAATGATTTTGGGAATTTATTGAACCGAACAATTACGATGGCAAATAAATACTTTGATTCAAAATTAGAAAAACCGCAAAAGCAATATACAGAATTCGATGAATTGTTAGAAAAAGAGATCGAAAACACCGTGAAATCTTACGATGCACATATGGATGAGTTGCAAGTATCACTTGCACTTCAAGATATTTTTACTTTGGTTTCTAGAAGTAATAAATATATTGATGAGACTGCTCCTTGGGTTTTGGCAAAAGATGAAGATGCGAAAGACGAACTCAATAGTGTCTTGTATCACTTGATTGAAAGTTTACGTATTATTGGAATTATGTTGAGTCCAATTATGTTAGAAAGTAGTAAACAATTATTTAAGCAACTCAATATTCCAAAGTCTTTAGAGCATTTTGAGACTAGAACTTATGGATATATTGAGCACATCAAAGTAATTGATAAACCGACGCCGATTTTTCCTCGTTTAGAGAAGAAGGATGAAGAAGCATACATTGCTTCACTATTAAATCAACGTGAGGAAGAACCAATGGTCGAAGAAGATTTCGCAACAATTGAAGATTTTATGAAATTGGATTTTGTGGTCGGTGAGATTGTTGAATCTAAAGTCCATCCTGATGCGGATAAGTTGCTTGTATCACAAATTGATACTGGCGATAAGGTTCGACAAATTGTATCAGGGATTTCAAAATATTATAAACCAGAAGAGCTTGTTGGTAAAAAAGTTGTTGTGGTGAAAAATTTAAAGCCAGTTAAACTAAGAGGCGTATTAAGTGAGGGAATGGTCCTTGCTGGGAAAAACAATGAAAATCTAGAAATTCTAGAGGTTTCATCATTAAATAAGGGAGATAAAATCTCTTAAAAGTACGATTATTCTATCTTCTAAAGAAATGGTATATATTTATTGACAAACCAGTACAAATAAGATAATATAACTTCGGTACATTTAATAGTTTCATCCCACGCCCAAAATTATATCTATAATGGAGGACAAGAAAATGAAAACTTACATGGCAAACAATCAAACAGTTGAACGCCGTTGGTTTGTAGTTGATGCTGCTGGTAAAACACTAGGACGCTTATCTACTGAAGTTGCTACGTTATTACGTGGTAAACATAAACCAACGTTTACACCACATGTTGATTGTGGCGATAACGTTATTGTTATCAATGCGAAACAGATTGAGTTGACAGGTAACAAATGGGATCAAAAGAAATACTATAGACATTCACAATATCCAGGTGGTTTAAAAGAAACAACTGCGAGAGTAATGAACAATACACACCCAGAGAGAATGGTTGAGTTTGCCGTCAAAGGGATGCTTCCTAAGGGAAGACTCGGACGTCAAATTTATAAAAAACTTTATGTGTATGCCGGAAACGAGCATCCACATCAAGCACAACAACCTACACTCTATGAGTTGAAAGGTTAGGAGGAATTTACATATGGCTAAACAAGTTATGTACCGTGGTACAGGACGTAGAAAAAGCTCAGTAGCACGTGTTATTATGACACCAGGTACGGGTAAATTCATCATTAATGGACGTAAGTTTAACGACTATATTCCATCAGCTGCTACTCGCTTAGATGTTGAACAACCACTGCAAATTACTGACAATATGACTACATTTGATATTGATGTTAATGTTTATGGAGGAGGAATCACTGGCCAAGCTGGAGCGATTCGTCATGGTATTACAAGAGCATTGCTCGAAGTAAACCCTGATTATCGTAAAGCTTTAAAAGTTGCTGGTATGATTACTCGTGACCCACGCGTTAAAGAACGTAAAAAATACGGTCTTAAGAAAGCTCGTCGTGCACCACAATTCAGCAAACGTTAAAAAATTGCCAAAAAAACACAACATCCCACGTTGTGTTTTTTTAATACCTTTTGTCATGCTTGTATTTTGTAGTGAGTTATACTATAATAAGCATGCGATAATTATATAAATTAGGAGAGATATCATGAGCGTAAGAGTGAGATATGCGCCGAGTCCAACAGGACATTTACATATTGGAAACGCGCGAACAGCATTATTCAATTATTTATTTGCAAAAAAACACGGTGGTACATTTATTGTTCGTATCGAAGATACTGATACTGAACGCAATGTTGAATCAGGAGAGGCTTCACAATTAAAATATTTGCAATGGTTAGGATTAGATTGGGATGAATCAGTTGATCAAGGGGGAAATTATGGACCTTATCGTCAACTAGAACGTCTAGATATTTATCAAAAATATGCTGATCTTTTATTAGAAAAAGGGCTTGCCTATAAATGTTATTGTACTACTGAAGAGTTGGAACAAGAACGAAAAGAAATGATTGATAGTGGAAGTGATCAATGGCATTATTCTCGTAAATGTTTGCACGCTCCAGAGCAAGATAAACCTTATGTTTTACGTTTTTTAGTCCCAGACAATAAAGAGTATACATTTGAAGACCTTGTCAAAGGGGAAGTAACGTTTAGAAGTGAAGACATTGGTGATTGGGTTATGATGAAAAATAACGGAATACCAACCTATAATTTTGCTTGTGCTGTTGATGATCATCTAATGGAGATTAGCCATGTTTTGCGTGGAGAAGATCACATCACAAATACCCCAAAACAAATGATGGTGTATGATGCATTAGGATGGAAAGCTCCAGTATTTGGTCATATGACTTTAATCGTCAACGATGAGAATAAGAAATTGTCAAAACGTGATTTTTCGATCATTCAATACATTGAACAATATCAAGAACTTGGTTATTTACCGGATGCGATGTTTAATTTTATTTCTTTGTTGGGATGGAGTCCAAAATCAGATGAAGAAATTTTATCACCAAGTCAAATAGAAGAACTGTTTGATGAGACGAGATTATCTAAATCTCCTGCAAAGTTTGATAAAGATAAACTTGCGTTCATTAATAATAGATATATCAAAGAGTTGGATCAAGAAGAAATGATTGAACTTTGTATGCCACATTTAATAAAAGAGGGAATCATCGAAGACCATAATAATGAGTGGGTTGAGTCTTTGGTTAATGTATTCCAAGATCGTATGAGTTATGGCGCTCAAATTGTTGATCTATATGATGAGTTTTTTGAACAAGAATTTGTCCTTGATCAAGAAATGAAAGTTTTCTTAGATCAAGAAGGTGTTTCTAATACGTTGCAAACATTTAGAGACTTACTATTAGAACTTGAAGAATTTACAGCAGAAAATATCAAACCGTTGATTAAAGAGACTGGAAAAATAGCTGGTAGTAAGGGAAAAATGTTATTTATGCCACTTCGAATTGCGACGACTGCATCTATGCATGGACCAGATTTACCTCAGGTTTTAGCACTCCTTGGAAAAGAAGCGGTTATAGAGAGATTGAATAAGAATTTGTAAAGAATTTTCACGGTATTTTTATGAAAAAAGGCTATTCATAGGCATTAATTTAAAATATATTTGCATTTTATTTCATGATTGTGTATAATGGCCCTATAGAAACAAAGAAAGAAAAGGAGATTTTGCATGACTGGAACAGTAAAATGGTTTAATTCAGAAAAAGGTTACGGGTTTATTACTACTGAAGATGAAGTTGACATTTTTGTGCACTTCACAGCGATTACAGGTGAGGGATTCAAAACGCTTGACGAAGGACAAAAAGTTGAGTTCGAAGTAGTTGAAGGCGATAGAGGTCCTCAAGCATCAAACGTTGTAAAACTTTAATGAATGACCAAGTAGGAGATTAATTCTCCTACTTTTTGTTTGTCTATATATGATATAATGAGGTAATTTGAGAGGATGGATTTGATGATAGGAATCATTGGTATTGGGCATATAGGAGAAACTTTATTAGATGGATTGTTGAGTCTTAATGATTTTGATAAACAGTTTTCCATATATGATGTAAATAAAGAAACAATCAAAAAATATGAACATCTTAAAAAAGTGAAAATTTACGAAAATAATGAGCAAGTAGTGAGAAATAGTGAGATTATTTTTCTTTGTGTGAAACCATCTCAATTTGAAGAATTGGCATTAGAATTAAAACAACATATGAGAGGGGAACAATTGATAGTATCAGTTGCTCCAGACTTTTCTTTGGCTTCACTGCAACAAATGTTTTCACATCAAAAGGTAATGCGTATGATGCCTTCAACAATGATGCTTGTAAAAAGAGGCGTGATTGCGGTTAGTAAAACAGTTGATGTGGATGAAACTCTTACTGAGAAGTTTCAATTGTTGATGCAAGGTATGGGTTATTTATTTTGGACAGATGAACGTGGGATAAATCAAACAATTGGTGTAGCTGGTAGTGGAATAGCCTTTGCTTATCAATTGATTGAAGCAATGGGACAAGGTGCAATTTACAACGGATTAACCGCAGAGGATGCATATAAGATGGCCGCGGAGACATTAATTGGCGCAGGTGAAATGTTGCTGAAGACGAATGAACATCCAGCAAAATTAAGAGACAATGTTTGTACTCCTGGAGGACTAACAATTCAAGGAGTAACAAAACTTGCTGAATTAGGATTTAGTCATGCGGTAATCGAGGCTGTCAAAGCGACTTATCAAAAAGAAGAATAATTTCAACGTTTGGTTTGCACAATCGCTGAAATAAGATATAATAAATATGCGATTAAGAATAGTAAGGATGTGGAAGATATGAAGATTTTTAATTCATATACTAATCAGTTAGAAGACTTTAAACCAATTCATAAGGGCATTGTTAATATGTATGTATGTGGACCTACTGTCTATAATTATATTCATATTGGAAATGCTCGACCAGTAATCTTTTTTGATACAGTTCGAAAGTTTTTTGAGCATATAGGTTACCAAGTCAAATATGTTTCTAATTTTACGGATGTTGATGATAAGATCATCACAAAAGCGATTGAATTAGAACAAACAGAAAAAGAAATTGCGGAAACCTTTATCACCGCATTTTTAGAAGATGTTCATCGAGTACATTCTATGACCGATTATACGGCACCAAGGGTGACGGAATATATGGATCATATCATTAATTATATCTCTGAGTTAATGACCAAAGGATATGCATACCAAGTGGATGGTGATGTTTATTTTAGAGTGACAAAAATGAAAGATTATGGACATTTATCTAATCGTAAAATTGACGATTTGATTGTTGGTTCAAGAATTGAATCAAATGATAAAAAAGAAAATCCTCTTGATTTTACATTGTGGAAAAAAACCGAAATCGGGATTACTTTTGATGCTCCTTTTGGTGAGGGTAGACCTGGATGGCATACTGAATGTGTTGCGATGATTGATGATGTATTTGGAGAAAAGATTGATATTCATGGTGGAGGAAGTGGGCTGATGTTTCCACATCATGAGAACGAGATAGCACAATCAATTGCGTTGAACAACCATAATATAGCGAACTACTGGATGCACAATGGACTATTGAATATTGATGGTGAAAAGATGAGTAAGAGTGAAGGTCGCGTGCTTTTAGTAAGAGATTTAACAGTCGATATGAATGCTTTTCGATTGTTTACATTGTCGACACATTATCGTAGTCCAATTAATTTTACCGATGAAGTACTTGCTTCTTATGAAAAAGAATGGGATAAAATTGAACGTATATATAAAGCAGTTTATTTAAAATTAGACTTGGCAGATATGTTGTATGCCAATGCGAAAGTACATCCAGATTTATTGAAAATATATAAAGATTTCTTGGATGCGATGAAGCAAGATTTTAATACACCAAACGCCATTACAGCTTTGCAAGATTTGACGAAAATGGCAAATCAAATGCATCGAAGTAAGACGGAAGATGAAGTTCTTTTGTCTGTGATTAAAGTGTTTGATGATATCTTCTTTGTTCTTGGTTTACAGGTAGATATAACACCCCTCTCAAAAGAGGATAAACTGCTGTATGCAAATTGGAATAAAGCACGAAAAGAAAAAGATTTTGATAAAGCAGATGAGTATCGAGCGACATTAATTGAAAAAGGAATTTTATCTTGAATCAATATAATGGAGTGACACTTGCCTATATAGGAGATGCGTATTATGAATTATTGATTCGTGAGGCACTTCTTAAAAGAGGATTAGTGAAGGTTGAAAATTTGCATAATAAAGCTGTTTCATATACGAGCGCTGAAGGACAAAAAAAGGCTCTTGATATAATCTATCATGAGTTAACTGATGAAGAAATCAATTATTTTAAAAGAGGACGTAATCAAAATACAAATAGAAAAGCTAGAAATGCTGATTTAGCGACTTATAAGCAAGCGACAGGATTTGAGTCATTGTTTGGACATTTGTATTTGAGTGAACAATTTGATAGGATTAACGAGTTATTAGATTTGATTCTAACAATATCATAAAGGCTGTAAAGTTTGAACTCTTATTGGGTTTGTACTTTACAGCCTTTTTTATATTTTGATATTTTTTCAAACTATTGATTTTTATATCTATGAAAGCGCTCTATATGATATAATATGATTTAAAGAGGTGATCATACATGAGAATTGAACGACACCCAATTCTGAATTTTGATGTAAAAAAGAAGGTGTTTTTTACATACAATGGAAAACGGGTATTCGGAAATGAAGGAGACACTATCGCGAGTGCTCTTCATGCGCTTGGGGTTAGAAAACTGAGTGAAAGTATCGAAAAACATCGTCCAAGAGGCTTTTATTGTGCGATAGGTAATTGTGCATCTTGTAATATGATTGTGAATGGGAAACCAAATGTGAGAACATGCGTGACAAAATTGGAAGAGGGGATGGTCGTGGCTGAGCAACATGGTAAGGGGGTACTTTATGAGAAAAGTTGATTTTGTGATCATCGGTGGAGGTCCAGCAGGATTAAGTGCAGCTCATAAAGCAGCTGAAGCAGGTCTTTCTTCTGTAGTTATTGAACGAGATGATAAAGTTGGTGGACAACTTGTCAAACAAACACATATGTTTTTTGGTAGTAAAAAGCAGTATGCAAAAACAAGGGGTATCGATATTGCGAACATATTGATTGGTCATTGTAAAGCACATGATGACTTGATTGAAATTATGACGAATACTACGGTGACTGGGTTGTATGATGATTATATACTTACATTGCTGACTGATGATGTCTATCATAAGATAGAGGCGAAAGCGATTTTGGTTGCGAGTGGTGCAAGCGAAAAGTTTATGTTGTTTGAAAACAATGATTTACCTGGAATATATGGTGCAGGAGCGGTACAAACGTTGATGAACGTTTATGGTGTGTTACCTGGTGAAGAAGTAGTCATGGTTGGTAGTGGAAATATTGGTTTGATTGTGAGTTATCAATTACTTCAAGCGGGCGTTCGTGTGAAAATGGTGATTGAAGCAGCTAGTCAAATTGGTGGGTATAAAGTTCATGCTAGTAAAATTAAACGCCTTGGTGTTGATATTTTGACCAATCATACAGTTAAAAGAGCAATTGGAGATGATACCTTACAAAAGGTTGAAATAGTAGAAGTAGATGATCAGTGGAATATGATTGAGGGTACAGAGAAAATAATTGAGTGTGATGCACTTTGTATTAGTGTTGGATTGAGTCCTTTGTCAACAATTTTGGGTATGTTGCCAGTTAAAATGAAATATGTGGGGAAATTAGGAGGCAATGTTCCTGTTATTGATTATCATCATGAAACAACGATGAACAATATTTTTGTTGCTGGAGATGTTTGTGGTGTAGAAGAAGCTTCTAGTGCGATTGTAGAGGGTTCTATTGCGGGATTGTTTATTGCCAATCGTTTGGGATATAAACATCCAGAATATGAAAAAGAAATGAATGATTTGACACAACAACTAGAAAATCTTCGTAGTGGACCATTCGGAGTAAAAACGGTGGAAGGATTACGTGAATTGCGAGGTGAAAATGATGTTTGAAAAAACCGGGGTTCCGAGTGAAAAATTGGTAAAGTCGAGATTTCCTAATGAACGCTATTTAAATTCATTTAAAGCAATTACTGAGTGTTATGAAGAAATTCCTTGTAATCCATGTGAAACATCTTGTCCTTTCGATGCGATTGAGGTTGGAATAGATATAAATACACCACCTAGAGTAGATTTTGATTTATGTACTGGGTGTGGTATTTGTGTGTATAGTTGTCCTGGACTTGCGATCATCAATGTAATGTTAGAAGATGATGATGCGATATTTCGTATTCCTTATGAGTTTCTTCCTATTCCAGAAGTAGGAATGAAAGTGAAAGGGGTTAATCGTTTCGGAGAAGACATTTGTGATGGTGAAATCCTTAAAGTAAAAGAAGGTAAACTTCAAGATAAAACAATTGTACTAACATTAAAGATACCAAAAGAATATTTGTATGATTTCGTAACGATAAGGAGGCTAACATGAAACAAGATGATATCATGGTTTGTCGTTGTGAAGATGTTTCTTTAAAAGAGTTACATCAATGTTTGGATGAGGGGTATACGACATTCGAAGAAGTCAAAAGAATTCTGAGAATCGGTATGGGGCCATGTCAAGGAATTACTTGTGGGTTGCTCGTGCAAAGAGAGATAGCGAAGTATTTGAATTTACCAGTTCATGAAGTGAAGACGCATCAAATCAGACCACTTGTCACCGGTGTCAAGTTAAAGACGATTGTTGAGGGTGTCAAAAATGAAAGCTAATGTGGTGATCATTGGTGGAGGGATAAGTGGAGTTGCGATTGCTTATAACCTTGCGAAAAAAGGAATGAAGGATATTGTTGTATTTGACGATAATTATATGACTGGTGGAGCTACTGGACGCTGTGGTGCTGGGGTAAGACAGCAGTGGGGAACGAAAGGAAATTGTATTTTGGCTAAAATGAG